>JAYTGY010000178.1:0-4655 GCA_043733065.1 Ferruginibacter sp. | reverse complement strand
ATGATTGCCATTTCAGAAAATAATTTAACCCAAATAAATAATGCTTGCATAAAGTATCATATAAAATCTTTGTACCTTTTTGGTAGTGCTACAACAGATAATTTTACAAAGGAAAGCGATTTAGATTTTTTAGTAGATTATTTTAAAGATGCGGAGGGATTGCCCAAAGCTCCATTTGATTATTTTGATTTTTTATTTTCGCTAGAAGAAATTACAGGAAGAAAAGTTGATTTAGTGGTAAAAGATGCAGTGAGAAATAGTTATTTTAAAAAGGAAATGGATAAACAAAAAGTATTATTGTATGAGCAAAGAAATTAGAGCATACTATGAAGACATTGATTTTTCAATTGAAAGAATCGAATTGCATATTGCAACAATAACTTCCTTTAGCGATTTTAAAATTGCTTACACAGTATATGATGCAGTGGAAAGAAGACTTGCAATTATTGGTGAAGCTTTATGGAAAATTGATAAACTAGATAAGGATACAAATATTACTGATAAAAGAAAAATTATAGGATTAAGGCATATTCTTACTCATGAATATGATTTGATAAGCCCAGAAATAATTTGGAAAATAATAGAAAACAATTTAGCTCAACTTAAAAAAGAAGTAGCTGAAATATTAGCAAAATAATGGACTTACAATCAATAAAAAACAGATTTGGCATTATAGGAAATTCTCCTGCTCTTAACCATGCGCTTAATGTAGCAAGTCAAGTATCTAATACCGATTTGAGCGTACTTATAAATGGTGAAAGTGGTGTAGGTAAAGAAGTTTTTGCACATATCATACATGCGCTAAGCACACGCAAGCACAATCCATTTATTGCCGTAAACTGTGGTGCTATACCAGAAGGCACCATAGATTCAGAATTATTTGGGCATGAAAAAGGATCGTTTACTGGCGCAGTAGATAGCCGCAAAGGATATTTTGAAACTGTAAATGGTGGTACCATTTTTTTAGACGAGATTGGTGAAATGCCTTTGGGCACACAAGCAAGATTGTTACGTGTGCTTGAGGCTGGCGAATACATACGTGTAGGAAGCAGTAAAGTGCAAAAAACAGATGTGCGTGTGATAGCGGCAACAAACAAAGAATTGCTAGAATACACCAGCAGAGGGCGTTTTAGAGAAGATTTGTATTACAGATTAAACACCGTTCCTATTCGTGTACCTGCATTACGAGATAGAAAAGAAGATATTATTTTATTGTTTAGAAAATTCACCGCCGACTTTGCAGATAAATATAAAACCAATTCTGTACAATTAGAAGATGATGCAAAAAATATTTTATCTAATTATGGGTTTCCAGGTAATGTGAGGGAATTGAAAAATTTGGCAGAACAAATTTCAGTATTGAGTAAAGATAAAAATATAACTGGTGAACAATTGCGTTCATTTTTACCAAACAACAATAACCCACGTTTACCAGTATTGGCGCATAGTCATACTAATGAAGGAAGCCAATCAGAATTTTCAAACGAAAGAGAGATTTTGTACAAACTCTTTTTTGATATGAAAAAAGATGTGAATGAATTGAAGAAAATGTTTTTTGATATTTTGAAAAATCCATCGCAAGTGCCTTCTGTTACAAGCTTTGCCAATAATCAAGATTTTAGAGAATTGCAGTCTGTTAATGGAAATACAAACTTTAGTGCACAATCATCGCAGCCTGTAATTTTACATCAGGATAATAACAACAATAATATTCATCTGCATGAAGAGGTGGAAGAATCGTTGAGCATAATGGATAAAGAAAAAGAATTAATTATAAAAGCTTTGAAAAAACATAGAGGAAAAAGAAGAGATGCTTCGCAAGATTTGGGTATTAGTGAAAGAACATTGTATAGGAAGTTGAAGGAATATGATATTGAAGACCTTTAAAGTTGAAAGTTCAAAGTTGAAAGTTCAAAGTTGAAGGTTCAAAGTTGAAGGTTCAAAGTTTGAAATTACATTCGAAGACTTTAGAAACTTTGATGTGAAAAATTTGAACATTGAAAATTGATTATTGATTATTGATTATTGAACATTTAAGTTTTAGACATTGAGAAAAATAAAAATCTTTTTAGCACTTCTAGGATGCTTTATATTATTCAACTTTGCTACGTGCAAATATTCTTTTAAGGATGTGGCGCCTATTCCAATTGAAGTAAAGAATTTTCGTGTGCAGCAATTGGGCAATAAAGCGCAGTATGTAAACCCGCAGCTGAGCCCGCAGGTTACAGAAAAATTAAAACAAAAAATTATAAATACCACTAGGCTTAGGCAGGTAAATGAAGATGATGCACATTACGATATTAGCGGTTATGTTTCGCAATACTCTACTTCTACTGTAAATATTCAAGATGGGCAATCGGGTACAAATAGGCTTACGGTTGGGTTTCATTTGGTTTTTAAAAACTCTTTGGATAAAACAAAAGATTTTGAAGCAGATGTGAGTAGAAACGAAGATTTTTCTGCTACAAAATCATTATCGGAAGCTGAGAATGAAATTAATGAGCGACTTGTAAAAAATTTGGTGGACGAAATTTTTAATAAAATATTTTCTAATTGGTAATCTTTTTTTGGATAAAAGATGAAAAATGATATACCGTCGAACGGAGCGTCGCCACTAAAGTCTAATCGAAGTTCTTTGGCCCGTAAACAAAAAAAATAAATACATATATTTATTGTAGATTTGAAATATGCAGGAACAACTTTTTCATACCATTTTTAATAAAACAGAAAACGATTGGGATACCGATTCGTTTTTAAAAAATACAATAGACAAATATCCATATTTTGGATTGGCACATTTTTATGCATTAAAAAATACTTTGCCGCACGAAAATGCTTTTGCAGAAAATGCGGCAAGGGCTGCTTTGTTTTTTAATAATCCTTTTTTATTAAATGCACGATTACAAGAGCAAGCAGGTGTACAAGAAAATAAAATAGAGGAAAATGTTTCTCCAGAAATAATTACTGCGCCAATTGTTGAAGAAAAACAAGGAGACGTTTTTGCAGAACCCGCAGTTAAAAAAGTAGAAGAAACAATATCGCAAGAAAAAGTATTGGTAAACATTACACAAGCGCCGAAAGAGGAAATGCTTTTTGAACCACTTTATGCTTCAGATTATTTTGCATCGCAAGGGATAAAATTGAGTGAGGCTGTATTGGAAAACGATAAACTTGGTAAGCAACTGAAAAGTTTTACATCTTGGTTGAAAACGATGAAAAAAGTGCATCCCGACAAATTGGAGCCGGTAACAGCATTGGTTGAAGCGGCTGTACAAAACCAAGCGGCCAAGAGCAATATTGAAGAAGAAGTGCTAACAGAAGCCATGGCAGAGGCTTTTACGCAACAAGGAAAGAACATTAGGGCAATAGAAACCTACGAAAAATTAAGTTTGTTAAATCCTGCAAAAAGTGCTTACTTTGCAGCCAAAATTGAATCATTAAAATAATAACATGTTAGTACTATTTGGAATTTTAATAATCCTTGCATCTGTAATTTTAGGCTTTATTGTATTGATACAAAACCCAAAAGGTGGTGGAATATCAGGTGTTTTAGGTGGTGTGAGCAATCAATTAATTGGTGTGAAATCATCTACCGATATTATGGAAAAAGGCACTTGGGTTTTTGCTGCAATAGTTGGTATTTTATGTGTAGTATCTCCTGCTTTTATACCAAAAGATGGTACTGCATCTTCTAAAAACGATGATTTGCTTAAAAATACATCTACTAAACCGCAACAAACGACACCAGTACCAAACACAACTGTGCCAATGCCAACAGCTCCTGCGGTTACAGATACTACAAAAAAGCCTTAATCAAAATATTTTCATAAAAAAGCCCTGCTTTTTAAAAGGCAGGGCTTTTTATTTTTAAATTGCACCTCCTTACCCCTTACTTATATGAAAAAAACAATTGGATTTTTAGTTGTAGTTGTATTAATTATTGGCAGCTACGCAGCATGGAATATTTTTGGCTCTCAGGTAAAAGCACCAGAAGATAAGTATTTCTATATAAAAACTGGAGAGACCTATGAAGAAATAATTGCGTCATTAAAAGAAAAAAACATTGTAAAAGGTGGTTTCTTTTTTAATAAATTATTGGAGCAATCTAAATATAAAGCCAATATTAAACCCGGCAGGTACGAAATAAAAAACAACAGCAGTATTTATGGGCTTATAAAAATGTTGAAAGCCGGCAACCAATCGCCAGTAAGATTGGTAATAAATAAACTTAGGCTTAAAGAAGAACTTGCTGGTAAAATTGGAAAATCTTTTGAAATAGATTCATTAGAAGCCTTAAATTTTTTAAGCAATAAAGATACTTTGGCAAAATATCAATTAGATGATAATACATTAATGTCTGCTGTTATTCCAAATACATACGAATTAAACTGGAACAGTAGCATGAAAAAAATTTTTACAAAACTTAAAACAGAGCAAGAAAAGTTTTGGAATAGTGATCGTAAACAAAAAGCAAAAGAAAAAGGGTTGACCAATTTGCAAGCATACATTATTGCCAGTATTGTAGAAGAAGAAACCAATAAAACAGATGACAAACCGCTTGTGGCAAGTGTTTATACCAATAGATTTATAAAGGGTGAAAAATTACAAGCAGACCCAACTGTAAAATTTGCGATGAAAGATTTTTTAATGACAAG
>JAYTGY010000177.1:0-5989 GCA_043733065.1 Ferruginibacter sp. | reverse complement strand
TATATCATTTGCATGTTTGGTATTTTTCCAAGTAGAGATTAATTATTATTAAAACATTAAAACGATTTTTATGGATGGAACATTATCGGAAATACGCATGTTTGCAGGAAACTTTGCTCCTAGAGGTTGGCAATTGTGTAGTGGGCAATTATTATCTATAGCTCAATGGACCGCAGTTTTTGCTTTAGTGGGCACTACTTATGGTGGCAATGGACAAACAACATTTGGAATGCCTGATTTTAGGGGTCGTATAGCTATGGGTGCACAAAATAGCCAAGGCCCAGGCTTGCCGGCTATTCAACTTGGCGAAATGTCAGGCACACCAAGTGTTACATTATTATCAACTAATATACCATTTCATAATCATACAATTTCAGGCACTGTAAATATTCAAGCAGCAGGCGATGGTGCTTTAGGGTCGGACCCTGCCAATCGTTATATAGGGCCAGGTAATTTTTATGCAAGTGCAGCTGAACTGCAAAGTATGGCTCCTGCTCAAGTAACACTTACAACAGCACCTACAGGTGGTGGTCAACCTTTCAATAAATTACCTCCATACCTTGGCATGAATTATATTATTTGTGTAGAAGGTATTTTTCCTAGTAGAGATTAAATAACTTTATAAAAAATTAATCCCTCTTCTTTTAAAAACAAGAAGAGGGATTTTTATTATTATCTTTCAGCAATAAAACAAACCAAAATCGATAATAGAAAAATGCTACAGCTTGGAATATTAATGCCACGTTCTACACTTTATCCTTCCTTAGGGTTAGATATATTAAGTGGGTTAAAACAACATCTACAACAACTAAATATTTTTAATGATGTAAAAATTGTAACTGATAATATTGGCTTTGGTGTAAACGAACCAGAGATATATACCAAAGCCGAAAAAATGATTTTGGCAGATGATGTAGATGTAGTAATTGTAATTGCAGATATAAGAATAACAGAAATGCTTCATCCATTGTTTGCAGCGTCTAATAAAATAATGCTGGTTGTAAATATGGGAGCAAATTTTCCCGATAGCTGGCAACCACATTCCACCACTATCACACACTCACTCAATTTTTGTTTTCATGCTTGGCTTACAGGGGCTCTTGCAGCTAATACCGAAAATAAAAATGCGGCTAATGTATTGTCTTATTACGATGCTGGCTATCGCCAATGTTACTGTATGTTAAACAGTAATCAAACAAATGGAGGTGTTCCTGCGTTTAATCATATTACACACTTAAAAATTGATGAGTTTACACTTCAACCTCTCAAACAATTTCTGCAAGAAAATATTGAAACAAAAACACTGCTTTGCCAATTTGCAGCTGAGCAAGCAGAAAAATTTTATGAAGAAATAGAATCATTACAAAAAGAATTTCAACTAGATTTATTTTTATCTCCAATGATGTTTGAAGAATCAATGATAAACAAAATATCGAATAAAATAAACATCCAATCGGCTCATGGATACATACCATGGCATTCAACATTGAGCAATAAAGAAAATATTTTGTTTAATGAAACAATAAAGACTGCATTAAAAAAAGAAGCGAACTATTTTACTTTGCTAGGTTGGGAAACTGGGCTAATAATAAATGCAATTTATAAACTTCACAAATTAGATAATAATAATGCCGCAGAAATTATAAAAAATCTTACTCAAATAAAATTTGATAGCCCACGAGGTTTTTTTAAAATTGACGAGGCATCGCATCACAGTTATGGCTCGGCTTATTTAGCATCGTATAAAAACAGTTTTGATATTTCTTTGGAAAATGAAAAGGAAAATATAGAAGCTGCTTGGGCAAAATTTAAAGCAGAAACAAATATAGATGCTGATGGGTCTGGCTGGAAGAATACTTATTTGTGTATTTAATTTTTAAATTTAGTTGCATAAAAAATGAACGACATAAAAGCTTTAATACTTTGTAATAATCCAATAGCCATTCCGGGTATAAAGGAGTTTTTATTTTTTGGGAAAGTGGTTGCTATTGGCATTCCTAAGCGCAACAAAGAAATGCATCATATTCTAGAGCCCATGTTAAAAGAAGTGGCAGTACCACTATTACTTTTAAATAAAAAAGAGTATAAAAACCAGTTGAGCAAAGCAATAGATGAGCATAAGCCAAAAGTAGTTTTAATGATGACTTTTCCTTTTATTATTCCTATAGAAATATTGAGCAAACCAGAGAGAGGTTTTATAAATTTTCATTATGGTTTATTGCCACAATGCCAAGGCCCACAACCTATACTCTGGCATATGCTTAATAATGATGTTGAAGCAGGCGTAACTCTCCACAAAGTAGATGAAGGTATAGATACTGGTGATATAGTTATGCAAGAAAAAATTGCTATCGAAGAAAATGATACTTATGGCACACTTCAATCAAAGCTTGCTTTTTTAGGCGCTAAACTAGCTGCAAGTTTATTTAAAATATTATCGTATGGTAGTATTGTTCCTGCCACAGCACAAGATTTTACCAAGGCAAAATATTACCAAATGCCAAAGGCAAAAGACCTTACTATACATTGGCAAAATATGCATGCTAAAAAGATTGTTAGACTAATAAATGCTTGTAACCCTTGGAACAAAGCAGCTGGCACAAGCATAAATAATTGGGGGATAGGCATTACAGAAGCAGAAATTGTAGGAGATTGTTTGAATGAAGAAAAATTGGCTGGAACTATACTTATATGCAACAAAAAAGATGGTTTAATTGTAAAAACTATAGATAATAAAAAACTACGCATAAATATTATTTATACAACTGAAGGCTTTTTTAGCGGAAGCAAAATGGTTGAATTTGGAATGAAGGAAGGAGATGAATTCAAATAATAATTTGTTTTTATGTGTTTATTGAATTATTTTGTATTTTCGTAATATGAAGTTAGAAATAGCTTTTAATAATATTGCCTAGCTTAATCTCTTACTTTATTATTTTGAACCAAAAAATTTGTTAGTGCCTTATTGGCTAACTGCGTTTATTTTATCCCCCCACTGAAAAAATAATCATAGGTTATTTACCTATGTGCTTGTGCTTTTATTAAAGCCAAGATAATTGATATTGATTTAAAATAAATATTGATGAACTATGTTTTAGAAAAAATGTAAAGCCAAGCAAACTCAAATATCAGATCAAAAATGGTTGATAATATTTATTCTCAGCCTTAAAACTTAAACAGTATAACATAAAACAACTGCCATGAAACCAAATCTTACTCATTTCGCAAAAACAATTTTTACTGCTTTTCTAGCACTGCTTATTTCTACAAATACGCTAAAAGCACAAACTACGCTTGTAGCTGGAGATATTGCTTTTAGTGGATACATTGGTCATGGTATTGGGCCAACTACCAATGATGAATTTTCTTTTGTGCTATTAAAAAACATTACAACAGGTACGGTTATAAATTTTACTGAGAATGGTTGGTTAAGTACCAATGTATTTCGAGCAGGAGAAAATACTTTAACATGGACGAGTAACTCTGCATTAGTTGCTGGGCAAGAAATAACAATTGTAGGAACTACGCCTTCACTTGCATCTGGCGCTGGTACAGCAGGTACAGTTACAGGTACTGCATTTGCATTATCAGCAAATGGAGATCAGATATTGGCATATCAAGGCACCATAGCAGCGCCTACTTTTATAACAGCTATACACATGAATGTGTATGATGCAGTAGGGAACCCTCCAGACCCTTCAACAACTACAGCTGCAGCTTGGGATGGTATAGCCAATACAAGTAATTCCAGCGCATTGCCTCCAGGTTTAACAACTGGCGTAAATGCAATTTGGATTGGTACACAAGGAAATTTTACTTCTGAAAAAGATAATGCTCGTTTTATTTGTGCTGGAGATTTATCTACAGTTGCAAGCATAAAGGGTTTAATATATGATCAAACAAAATGGCAAACTTCAGATAACGAACCAGTGGGCTTTGTTTTACCTACTGGTTGTTCATACATATCAGCTATTCCTGCTCCATCATTTACTACTCAACCATCTAATAATACTATTTGTACAGGTGCAAATACAAGCTTTACGATTGTAGCTACTGGTGCTACTACTTATCAATGGCAAGAGGATAATGGAGGTGGATTTGCAAATCTTAGCAATGATGCTATTTACTCAAATGTTACAACTACAACTTTAAATATTACAGCAGCACCATTTAGTTTAAATGGATATTTATTCCGTTGCGTTGCTACTAATGGTACTGGTTCTACGAATTCTAATAGCGGCACATTAACCGTAACTGCTTTACCTGCTAATCCAACTTTATTGGCTAAAACACCAAACACTACTACCGTTGCAGATGGCACACCAATAAATGCTACTTTTAACGCAGGTAGTGGCGGTACAGGTTGTGCAGATGATTTTAGATATACTACAAATGGAGGTGCATCTTATTTACCTTACACTTCTGGTTCAAATATCAGTACAACTGGTTTAGCTGCTGCTGGCGGTACAGTTACCATAGAAGGACGAAGAGCAAATTGTACATCTTCTTGTCAAGGTGCTTATGTTGCATTAGCATCATGGATTGTTACACCTTTGCCAGCTGGTGCTACCACATTAAATGCTGGTGATATTGCATTTAGTGGTTATACTTCTAGCACTGCCAATAGTGATTTTTCTTTTGTGTTATTAAGAAATATAGGGCCTGGTACAGTCATCAATTTTACGGATAATGGTTGGCTTAGCACAAATGTTTTCCGTACTGGCGAAACCACAGTAACTTGGACAAGCAATGCAGCATTTGGTGCTGGTACAGAAATAAAAATCAGTGGCCTTGCCTCTACTTTAACATCAGCAGCTTCTGCAGGTACAGTAACTGGTACAGCATTAAGTTTAGCAACTACAGGTGATCAGATTTTGGCTTATCGTGGCACAGCTGCAGCGCCTACATTTATAACTGCCATACATATGAATGTATATGCAATAACTAGTGGCGACCCAATAACAACTACGGCCGCCGCTTGGGATGGCACTGCTAATACAATAAATGGAAGTGCATTACCTACTGGTTTAACAACAGGATTAAATGCTATTTGGATAGGAGTACAAGGCGATATTAATTCTGAATTTGACAATGCCCAATATGGCACTTGTTCAAATCCTGCAACCTTTGGTCCTATTGCTACCCTTAGAATAGCTTTAAATGATCCAGCCAATTGGACAAAAGATAATAATGTAATTCCAAGTTTTGTATTACCTACTGGTTGTTCTTATTTAGGTATTGGTGCATCACCATCTATTACTACACAGCCAAACTTAAGTAGTATTTGTGAAGGGGCTAATACTAGTTTTACTATTGTAGCTACAAGCGCAACTTCTTATCAATGGCAAGTTGATAATGGTGGTGGATTTACAAATCTTGCAAATGATGCTACTTACTCAAATGTAACAACCACTACATTAAATATTACCGCAGCTGCACTTGGTTTAAATGGATATTTATATCGTTGTGTAGCCACAAACGGATCTGGTTCTACCAATTCTAATTCAGCGGCTTTAACGGTTACTCCTTTACCTGTAAATCCTACGCTATTAGTTAAAACACCAGCTGCTATTAACGTAGCTGATGGCACTCCTGTTAGTGCCACATTTACGGCTGGCAGTGGTGGTACAGGTTGTGCAGAAGATTATAGATATACAACGGATGGCGGTGTTACTTATTTGCCATATACTCCTGGTTCAAATATTAGCACTACAGGTTTAGCAGCTGGCAGTGGTAGTGTATTTATAGAAGGTAGAAGAGCAAATTGTACATCAAGTTGTCAAGGAACATATGTAGTACTAGCTTCATGGACAGTAACACCGTTGCCTGCTGCAGCTACTACTTTAAATGCTGGTGATATCGCATTTAGTGGATATAATTCTTCAACAGGTTCTGATGAATTTTCTTTTGTTTTATTAAAAAATATTGGTGTTGGTACGGTAATTAATTTTACCAATAATGGTTGGTTAAGTACCAATGTTTTCCGTGT
>JAYTGY010000176.1:0-1985 GCA_043733065.1 Ferruginibacter sp. | reverse complement strand
ATACTATTATCCTTCACCTGCGCTGCTCTAAACTTTTTTATAAACGCTTCAGAAAATGCTTTTATCTCTGCAGCTTGTTCTGCATTTTTTGTAGCACGCAAAAAAGTATCGCTCATGGTAAAAAACATCTGATAAAAAAATTCGCCCATTTCATCCACCATCATATCTTTTGTCCAAAGATCTATTCGCATAGCAGTTTTATCTGCCGCATCCCAAAATGCAATACACATTGCTTTTGCTTTTTGAGCCATCTCGGCACTACTATCACTGGCATTCCAGTTTATACTTTCGGGTACTTTATCTGGGTCTAATAAAATATCAATGTTTATAGATGATTTATGCATAATGTATTTACTTTTTGTGCTGCGAAGGTAATTCGTTTTTATTTTACGACAGGGCTGTTTTGCATTAAAATTGTATAAATTTTGTATTTAATCAATTTTTTTTAAAATTATTTTTTGCGTCATTTTTAATAAAAATAAAAGAATGTTATACCATAGTTGTAAAAAATTAAAATTATTTTTTTTGAAAAATAAAAAATAAAATAGTGTACAACCCTTTATTCATCATTGTTACAGAATAATGGTATTTGCATTGCAAAAAACATTTATTAAATAGTTTTTCTTTTTTCTTTTTAAATTTTAAAATAACAGCTGCGCTTATCCACAGAGCTAATAAAATTGTGTATAAAATAATTGCCCAAAAATTTTCTTATTGTAAAAAATAATTTTAATATTGTGTAGGGATTTACTATCCCTGTACTTACTAACCCATCTATATAAAAAAACCCGACTACAAAAAATGTCGGGTTTTTTGTTTATATACTTTCTAAAAAGTAAATGGGTATCTCTTTTTTACACAATTTATTTTCTAGTACAATATATTTTTTTGCAACAATAAAAGTTATCTTGCAAGCAAATAATTATTGTATGCTACGATCTATGACTGGCTTTGGTAGAGCAGAACAAACGCAAGGAGAAAAAACTTTTTTGGTAGAAGTGAAAGCTTTGAATGGAAAACAATTTGAACTGCAACTAAAATTGCCGCCACTTTTAAAACCGTACGAGTTTGAAATAAGAAATATTTTGCAAGAAAATCTTATACGTGGCACCATAGATTGCTATGTGAACATTAAACAAAATGGAACTGCAAAACCAGTGGTAATAAACACTGATCTAATAAAAGCATATTATGCGCAAATAAAAACATTGGCGCAAGAGTTGGATATAGATACTAATGCTGTACTAAGTTCTTTGCTTCGATTGCCAGAAGTAGTAACACCATCCAACGATATGCTAAGCGAAAAAGATTTCGAGTTGTTTTCTCAAGTGCTTTTGCAAGCCATAAAAGATTTAAACAATCATAGAATAGACGAAGGAAAGTCTTTAGAAAAAGATTTATTGCAACGCATAGCAAATATTAAAACAGAAGAAGAAAATATTTTGGCACTTGTACCCAATAGGCAGAAAAAAATAAGAGATGAAATAAATACTTTACTCGAAGAAAATGTAGGAAAAGAAAATATAGACAACAATAGAATGGAACAAGAGCTTATTTACTACATGGAAAAAATTGATATTCATGAAGAACAAATAAGATTGAGGCAGCATTGCGAATATTTTGCAGAAATATTAAACAACAATGAAGATGGCAAAGGCAAAAAACTATCATTTCTTTTGCAAGAAATAGGAAGAGAAATAAATACTACTGGTAGTAAAGCTTATGATGCTGGCATACAAAAATGCGTAGTAACGATGAAAGACGAATTGGAAAAAGCAAAAGAACAAGTGCTTAATGTTTTGTAAGGGATTTTAAAAAAGTATATAAAGTAAAAAAGATGGATAGTTTTACAAAAACATTGTGGATGAGATTAGGATTTGGTTTTTTAATATCGGTGTGTTTTCTAAATGCATGTACACAAATAGAACTGTTTGAAAAAAATACGCCGATACCAAATTTAAAATGGCTAAATAATTTTAATGCAA
>JAYTGY010000175.1:0-1944 GCA_043733065.1 Ferruginibacter sp. | reverse complement strand
CTACCTTTTTCTGTAAGTAATGAATCTACTTTTTTAAATGCCCAACTACCACCCCATGCACCATGAACGATTATATATACTTGCTTTGTATGAGTTTGGGAGTATGATTGTGTGTAATAAAAGCTTATTGTCATCAGCAATAACAAGCAAAAATATTTACTCATAAAAATTCTATTATTCTTGATTTAAAAAACAATATCCATAAAAAAGTGCAGATGTTAGAAACATCTGCACTTAAAGAAACAAACAAATATTTTATTGCCAAACTGGATTTTGAACCAAGTTAGCATTAGCTCTTATTTCACTTTGTGGAATTGGAAATATTTCAGATTTTCCCCCTCTATAAACTATTGGATAACCAGGAATATTATCTGCAATTGCATTTTGAAAAGCTTGTTGAACAGTTCCCCATCTTTTCAAATCATAAAAGCGTAAACCTTCAAATGCTAACTCTACACGTCTTTCGTGTTTTACTACATCTCTTAAAGCAGCTTGGCTTAAATTAGCCCCCTCGGCATTAGCAATTTTAGGCATCAACACCGTTGGTCTTTGTCTAACCTGATCTACTAAAGTATACACTTCAGGAAGTTGATTCAATTCTACCAAAGCTTCTGCTCTCATTAATAATACATCAGCATAACGAATTACATAAAAATCCTGACCGTTTGCTGAAGACACAGCACCACTCGAAGCAATATATTTCTTTAATCCATAATTTGTAGGGTGTGGTGTAGTATTAAAAACAGTTCCAGCATCTGTAATGAAAACATCCCCTTTAAAATAAACAGTGGCAGTTAAACGAGGGTCTCTGTTGGCTTTGGGTGTTGCTGGATTATACAAAGGAGAAGACGTGATAGGCTTGCCATCTGTGCAGTAATAATCTTTCACCAAATTAGGCATTACCAATTCATCAACTTTGGGCTGGCTACCATATGTAGTGGAAAATGTTGCCTTATTATCATTAGTAAGCGTACTAAAGCGAACTTGAAAAAGAATTTCTTTAGAAGCTTCGCCTGATTGTGTAAATAAAGGGCTATAACTAGCGTTTAGAGTATAACCCAAAGTTAGTAGAGTGTTTGTAGCATCTACTACACCTTGATAATCTTTAGTATACAATTTCATTCTCGCTAATAAACCTAAAGCTGCTCCTTTTGTAGCATAACCAGTTTGTGCAGTTGGATAAACTATAGGAAGAACACTTGCAGCATAGGTAAAATCATCAATAACTTGTGCTGAAACTTCTTGAAATGTATTTTTAGGAACATACGATTCTATTAAAGTTTGAGGCTTTGTAATAAGCGGTACATCTTGAAAATAAATAGCCAAATTCATATAATGCAAAGCCCTTAAAAAACGAGCCTGACCTACAAGATTGTTTTTTATTGAATCGCTTATTACCGATGTTGGCATTGCCTGAATATTTTCAATAGCTACATTGGCTCTTCCAATGCCTGCATAACAAGCTGACCAAAGATTACTGAAAGAATAATAGCTAGGATCAATATTTGCAGTCATGAAATAACCAGCACCTTCATACCCCCATTGGTTGTAGCCATTGTCGCCATAACAATCAAACATAGGTAAACCAACAAGCGAATTGAGCCCCCCAGAATACAAAGCATTTGTACAAAGTGAATTGTATAGAGCATTAATACCATAGTAAGCATCCTTTTGTGTAAGCCAAAAGTTTCCATCGGCAAGTTCATTAGGATTTTCTTTAATTAAAAAGTCTTTAGAACAACCCGTTATTGTAATTACTATTATTGCTATTATTATCTTTCTCATTGTATTAAAATTTTAAGTTTAGACCCATTGTGTATACTTTGTATAGAGGAACTAGTTGATCCGTACCTGTACTATTAACTCTCTCTGGATCATAATTTTTCATTTTGGTAAATGTTAGTAAATTTTGAGCACTAACATAAATTCTGAATTTAGATATTA
>JAYTGY010000174.1:0-2653 GCA_043733065.1 Ferruginibacter sp. | reverse complement strand
ATAAAATAATTGCCCGCTCTCATAACCAAGTAGAGTTGTTGAATGATAGCACGGCACATGCAGAAATATTATCGCTAACAACTGCTTACAATGCACTAGGAAGCAAGTATGTACCCGATGCTACATTATACATAACGCTTGAGCCTTGCCTTATGTGCAGCGGCGCTTTGCATTGGAGCAAAATTGGCCGCATTGTTTTTGGTGCATCCGACGATAAAAATGGATATAGAAAATATACTGGCGATGTTAATCCATTTCACCCAAAAACAGAACTGGTTGGTGGGGTGTTGGAGGAAGAATGTGCGACATTGATGAAGAGCTTTTTTAGAGCGAAGCGGTAGGTATTCGCCTTCGGCGAATACGATTTTGTACTCGCCGAAGGCGAATACGATTTTGTACTCGCCGAAGGCGAGTACCTACAAACGCAGGCGAGTACCTACAGCCACTAATTTTAATTTGCAATGAGTAAAAAATTATATACAGCCTTTTCCTTTTTTGATTTTATTTGGTTTTTAGTTTTGCGGCTTGTCTGTGTTATTGGTGTAGTATATTTTACAACCATTTACAATGAAAATCCTCCTGTTATTTTATTTATATTGATAATCTGCTGCATTCTAATTTTTATACTTGGCGATGATAAGATTACAATTTATGAAGATAGAATTGAACAATCCGACAATTCTTTTTCTTCTCTCTTTTTTAAAACAAATTGTGAAACTTATTTAATTGAAGATATAAAGTTGGCATATATTCCAGAAAAACCTACATCAAGTAAAACTGAAATTGGAGTTGCTATGTTCATAACTTTTTTACTTCCAAGGAAAAGAAGTCATTGGAATAATTCTGTTTCATTTTTTCTTGATTTAAAAAATGGAGAAACAAAGGAGATAGAAACAAGTTTGGGAGAAAGCAAAATAAAAAACCTCGTTATGGATATAAACTCATTAGTGAAAAGAAATGGTGTTTTGTAGGTATTCGCCTCTGGCGAATACACTCTTGTAGGGCACATCTATAATTTTTAGAGCAAAGTTTCTTTAAATGTGTCAGACACCTGCAAGCAGTTTATATGAACAAGCTGGCTTTTTTAGGTGTCAGACACAGCAAACTCTAAAATATTTTAAAGGATAGATAATTTTTTTTCGTAGGTATTCGCCTGTGGCGAATACGATTTTGTACTCGCCGCAGGCGAGTACCTACAAACGCAGTACCTACTTGTAGCCTCCAATCGCAATAACCTCTCCACATTCCTCATACTCCATTTTGTCATTACTACTTACAATTACCAAACGATTGGCTGTATTTTCTTTCCAGAGTTTTTTGTAAATGGCAATGCCGTCTTCATCTAAATTAGTGGTGGGCTCATCGAGTAATAAAACTGAGGTATCACTAAAAAAAGCTTGGGCTAATTTTAAGCGTTGTTTCATACCGCTGCTGTAATAGCGTATTTGTTTTTCGGCTGCTTTTTCTAAACCTACAGCATCTAGTATTTCTGTAAAAGATTTTGTGAGTGTTTTAAAAGATGAATGAAAACTAAGAAATTCATTTGCTGTCATTTCCTCAATTAATTCTAAATATGGGGCGGCGATGGATATTTGTTGGTAGGCAAGTTCAGGTTGTTTGTTGTTTGTTGTTTGTTGTTGTTCGTTTCTCGTTTCTTGTTTCTCGTTTTCTGTTTGTTGTTTGTTGTTTGTTGTTGTTGTTTGTTGTTCGTATGTAATTGTTCCTTCGCTGTGCAAAGTTGCGCCTGCTATTATTTGTAAAAGTGTAGATTTTCCCGAGCCGTTTGCACCAGTAATGGCATACGATTTTCCTTGCAGGAACTCATAATTGAATTTTCTAAAAATCCATTCTCTATTGAAACGCTTGCCTGTATTTTGTAGGGAAATATTCAAGTGCTGGAAAATATTATTTTAGAATATCGATTTTAAAAAAATAAAGTAGATCTAATGCATCATAAAAGTTCAATAGCGATTTACTGTTGAACGGAGCGTCGCCAATGAAGTTCAATCAAGGTTATTCAGCCCGTAAACAAAAAAATTAAAAATGTTTACAATTGATAATATTAATCATCCGACCCGCCGCCTTTTACATGGCGCTTAATTATTCCTCTACCGCTATCACGAATGAATGCTACAATTTCGTCACGCTCGTTTGTTGCTGGCACTTCTTCTTCAATATAATTTAATGCTTGCGTGGTGTTTAATCCTTTGTTGTAAATAATTCTGTAAATATTTAAAATTTCGTTGATGCTCTCTAAAGAAAAACCTCTTCGTTTTAAACCTACAGAATTTACACCTGCATAACTGATGGGCTCGTGACCTGCTTTTATAAATGGCGGAACATCTTTTCTTATTAATGAGCCTCCGCTAATAATTACATGCTGCCCAACTTTTACAAATTGATGCACGGCACACATGCCGCCGAGTATAGAATAATCGCCAAGCTCTACATGCCCTGCAAGCTGTGTATTGTTGCTCATTATACAATTATTGCCCACTACACAATCGTGTGCAATGTGGCAATACGCCATTATCAAACAGTTGTTGCCCACCTTTGTTGTCCATGTGGCTTTGCTTCCTCTGTTGATGGTTACAAACTCCCGAATGGTAGTGTTGTCGCCTATTTCGGCGGTTGTATCTTCGCCACCATATTT
>JAYTGY010000173.1:0-5193 GCA_043733065.1 Ferruginibacter sp. | reverse complement strand
TAAAGGAATATGCCCAGCAGATGGCAACAAATCTGCCATAAACAAAATGGTTTTTTCTTTATACATAACCTGTGGCAACATCATGGCTTCGGTATGTCCAAATACTTGGCGTATCATAATATTTGGTGGAAATTCATTTGCACTTGTTTCTATAAATTTTAATTTGCCACTTTCTTGTATGGGCAAAATATTTTCTTTTAAGAAAGATGCTTTCTCTCTATCGTTTGGGTTTATAGCCCAGGCCCAATGCCTTTCGTTGCTCCAATAAGTAGCATTTTTAAAAGCAGGCACAAGCTTTTCTCCATCACGAATTATGGCACCGCCACAATGGTCAAAATGCAAATGCGTCAATATCACATCGGTTATATCATCTTTTGTAAAGCCATATTGCGCAAGCGATTTTTCCAACGTATCATCGCCATTCAAAAAATAATGTGCAAAGAATTTTTCACTTTGCTTATTACCAATGCCAGTGTCTATTAAAGTTAACCTATTATTTTCTTCATCTTGTATAAGTAAGCAACGTAGTGCCCAATTGCACATATTATTTTCATCGGCTGAGTTTATTTTGCTCCAAATACTTTTTGGTACTACACCAAACATAGCGCCACCATCTAGTTTAAAATATCCTGTGTTTATGCTAAAGAGATTCATCTATAAAAATTTATTTTACAAATTTAAATATTAAATGTGGCTAGGAGTAGTTTTTTGTTTTGCGTTAGTAAGCAGTAAAAACACAAAACCAATTACAAAAAATACGAGCAAGGATAGTATAGATTGACGAATATTACTTACTCCTTCAATAAAACCAAACGTAAATAACCCAATTACTATAGCCAGCTTTTCGGTAACATCATAAAAACTAAAAAACGAAGCAGTATCTTCTGTCTCGGGCATAAACTTTGCATACGTGGAGCGGCTAAGCGATTGTATGCCACCCATTACTAAACCTACCAACGAGGCTATAATGTAAAAATCCATTTCGGTTCTAATAAAATAACCAGCAATACAAACACCTATCCAAAGCAACACAGTAAAAAGCAATACTTTTATGTTGCCAAATTTTGCTGAAAGCTTACTCATTAATACTGCCCCCGCAATAGCTACAAGTTGAATAATGACAGCTGTAATAATTAATTTTTCATTGGCTAGCTTTAGCTCTTTAATACCAAAATCGATGGCTATCAACATTACGGTTTGTACACCCATGCTATAAAAAAAGAAAGCAGATAAAAATCTTTTTAGTATAGACATATGCTTAAGTTGGTTCCAAACTTTTTTTAATTCTATAAATCCATTAGCCAATACATGGTGTTTACTTTTTGTTTGAGCTTTAGCATTTGTAGGCAATGCCTTAAATGTTATTTGTGCAAATGCAACCCACCAAATACCAACCAATAAAAAAGTAAGTTTTAAAGGTAACGCAGGATTATCTTTTGGCATAAAAATTACCATTGCAAATCCAATCATCTGCATTATTACACTACCAATATAACCCATTGTAAATCCCTTTGCACTTATACGATCCATATCTTTTTCTGCAGCTATTTCTGGCAAGTAAGAATTATAAAAAACTTGGCTGCCATAAAAGCCAACACCAGCAAACATAAAGCACATTAATCCTAATGTTACATGATTACCATCAAAGAAAAACATAAGTGCGCAACTTGCAGCACCAACATAGCAAAAAAAACGCATAAAGTTTTTCTTGTTGCCCTTGTAATCGGCAATAGAAGAAAGTATAGGAGAAAAAATAGCAATCAACAAAAATCCAAACGCAAGCACATAATCTTTCAACTCTGTATTTACATATGTACGACCTAAAAAAGGAATACCATTTTTAAATTGTTCGTTTTGTGTGCCAGTAACAGCAGCGTAATATGCAGGAAAGAATGTAGTAGTTATAACAAGGTTGTAAACAGAATTTGCCCAATCGTACATGGCCCATCCGTTCACTATTTTTTTAGACGCAGTTTGCATATTAATTATTAAGTAGGGAAAATAATAATTAAAAACGAAACAACAATAGTATTCTTTAGTAAAGTTGAAATAGAATAGGTTTTAATGAATTTTAAATTTAAATAACAACAATATTCTATCTTCAAACCATTTAGCACCAACACCAAACTAATCAACACCAAACTTCAAACAACAAACAAGAAACTGAAAACGAGAAACGAGAAACGAGAAACGAATTAACGAGAAACGAATCGGCGAACAACGAATTAACCATTTATAACTCCCTTCCAAATCAACAACAACAATATAACACCCAACACAATTCTATAAACACCCCACACTTTAAATCCATGTTTTTTTACAAATTCAATAAAGAATTTTATGGCAATAATAGCTACAATAAATGCAACAACATTTCCAATAACCAATAATTTTATTTCATCATCATTAAAGCTGCCAGCATCTTTGTAATACTTTAATAATTTGTATCCTGTAGCTGCTAACATAGTAGGAACTGCCAAAAAAAATGAAAACTCAGCAGCCTCGCTACGTGTAAGTTTTTGTTGCATACCACCAACAATAGAAGCTGCGCTGCGGCTCACACCAGGTATCATTGCCAAGCATTGCCACATACCAATCATAAAAGCATTTATGGGTCTTACACCCAATTCAGTTCTTACTTTTGGGTGGGCAAATATTGCATCTACAAACAATAAAACAACACCACCAACCAGCAATGCTATAGCTACAGTTGTGGCACTATCAAGCATTACATCAATTTTTTTAGAAAATAAAAAACCAAATACCAACGCTGGTATTACACCAATTATAAGTTTGCCATAAAAGTCCCAGCTACTCCAGCTATTTAAATTAAAAAACTTTCGCCAGTATAAAACAACCACCGCAAGTATAGCTCCAAGTTGTATGGCCACCGTAAATACTTTTACAAAATCTGTTTCTTGCACACCCAGCAAGCGCTCTGCTATTATCATATGTCCTGTAGATGATACAGGCAAAAACTCGGTAAGCCCCTCTACTACTGCAATTACAATCGACTCAAAAAAATTCATGAAGTTACTTTAAAATTTATACGGATAAAATTAGTTATTGCAAATTAATAGTATCATAACTAAAAAAACAATTATATTTTGCTCAATCATTTTCACTTTTTGTTAAATCCCCCAATGTCAACAAAATAAAAATGCGCAAAGAGTAAAACCCTCTGCGCATTGCAAACTGACAACTGTCAACTGCTAACTGCCAACTTCCTTCTCCTTCTTCATTATCCCCACTATCTCCAAAATGAAACCAATAATAATAAGCATTGGTGCTATTGTTATACGAGTAGTGCTATACACTTCGTCTTTATTAAAAAATTTTGGATCAGGGCTTTTTCCGCCCGACATTAAAAAGAAACCCAACGCAAGCACTACCAGTCCTGCAATCATCCACATATAATTTTCTTTGCCAAACAAATTATTGTCGGCCTTTACTACTGTTTGTTTATTTTCTTTAAGCATAATTTTTTATTAAGAGTGCAATGTATCAATTTAATAAAGGTCATCCAATTTCAATTTCAAATATTTTAATACAGCTCTGTGAGAACTTAGTAAACTTATTACAACGCCAACCAAAATCATAGAACTAAAAAGTATAGCCATACTTGCATTATCCCTTAAAATTTTTATTTCAGGTCTAAAAGATTCTACCAAAAATATAAAAGCAATCAATAATCCTATTGCAACCAATGCAGCAATGAGCCCATTTATAATTGCCCTAATGTCTATGGGTTTTGCAATAAACCATCTAGTAGCACCTACCATTTGCATCGTTTTTATCAAAAAACGATTACTATACATAGCAAGCCTAATGGTACTATCTATCGAAAAAATTACTAAAATCGTTAAAATAAGAGCAGCAATAATAAACCCTATCAAAATATTTCTAGCAAGGTTACCCACCTTAGATACAATCTCTTCCGGAAATTTAAAACCAGAAATTAAACCAGGATATAATTCTTGTATTTGTGCCGAAATTTTATGAAGTGTATCTATTTGAACATAATTTGCTTTTACAAAATATTCAAAACTTTCAGGCAATGGGTTAGCATCTATAATTGTTTTCCAAAGCGAATCATGCTCTGCCTCGTATCTTTTTATAGCCACATCTTTCGACACATATTCCACCGATTTTATGTAGGGCAAAGATGCAATATATTGTTTCGCACTATCAATTACTTTTTTCGAAGCATCTCTATTTATAAATGCCTGTACTTGTACTTGCTCTTTAATATAATCGCCAGTTTTTCTTAAATTTATTAAAATCCAACCTATAACTCCAAATAAAAATAACACAAGCGCCACGCCAACAATTGCCGTTATATAATTGGGTTTTCCCCTTTTGCTCGATCCTTTTCCAAATTGCGCCATATCTAAAAATTGTTCAGTTAGTAATTATTATCAAACTCCAATCAGACAAAAATAAGGATTTTGTAATGTTTAGTTTATTTTTGACGGTATTCAGTCATTTGGTGCTCAAATATATTTTAAGAAAACCAATAAAGCTGCATATTAATTTGTTAAAAGTTTTTTGAGAAAAATTGGGGCGTGCCCCTTTCCCGCAAGTTTATAACATTCAAAGCATTATTTTTCTTTGCATACACTATACAATTCGGCGGGAAAAGGGTCGGGCTATACGCTACAATCTTTTTTGTCCCGCCATAGGGCGGGACAAAAAAGGATTTCCGCTTCTATCCCTCACGCACTCACGAAATAGCAATCTTTCTTTAAATTCAAAACAGTTAAATTATTTTTATTAAAACATCTTTGCGTCTTTGCAATCTTTGCATCTTTGCGTGAAACAAAATCTGTGTAAAACAGTTAAATCTGCGAACAAAAAAATGGAATACAATTTTAGAGAAATAGAAAAGAAGTGGCAAAAAAAATGGAAAGACGATAAGGTATATGAAGTACCCAACGAATCGCCCAAGCCAAAATATTATGTGTTGGATATGTTTCCGTACCCAAGTGGTGCAGGTTTGCATGTAGGTCATCCGTTAGGTTATATTGCCAGCGATATTTATAGTCGTTACAAAAGACTCAAAGGATTTAACGTACTACATCCTATGGGTTTCGATAGTTTTGGTTTACCAGCAGAGCAGTATGCTTTAGAAACAGGGCAACACCCAGCCGTTACCACCGAAAAAAATATTGAAACCTTTAAAGCACAGTTAGA
>JAYTGY010000172.1:0-2313 GCA_043733065.1 Ferruginibacter sp. | reverse complement strand
TCTAAATGATCTTCTGTTATGTTTGTTATAATTGCAACATCTGCTCTAAATGTTTTTATATCATCCAACTGAAAAGAACTTACTTCCACCACATATATTTTTTTCGGATCTTCTGCCACTTGCCTAGCAAACGAAAAGCCTATATTCCCTACCATTGCACAATCTTCGCCAGCCAATTTGCATATGTGATAAGTAAGTGCAGTAGTAGTTGTTTTTCCGTTGCTCCCTGTTATAGCAATTATTTTACTATCGCCTTTATACCTATATGCAAATTCTATTTCGCTAATTATTTCTATTCCCTTTGTTCTTATCTTTTTTACCAATTCATTCTTCTCTGGTATGCCCGGGCTTTTCATTACCACATCTGCTGAAAATATTTTTTCTTCTGTATGAAACCCTTCTTCAAATTCAATGTTATTATGTAAAAGATCTGTTTTATAATTTTCTTTTATCACTCCACCATCACTTACAAACACTTCAAAGTCTTGCTGCTTGGCCAGTATGGCTGTACCAATTCCGCTTTCCCCTGCTCCAAGTATTACAATTCGTTTTTTCACTTAGTCTAAAAATTTATCTCAACTTCAAGGTTGCAATAGCCACTGCAACACAAATTATCGTCAATATCCAAAATCGTACAGCTATTTTACTTTCATGATATCCCTTCTTTTGATAATGATGATGCAAAGGACTCATTAAGAAAATTCGTCGCCCTTCGCCATATTTTTTCTTTGTGTATTTAAAATAACTTACCTGCAACATTACACTGCACAGCTCTACAAAAAATGCCAAACAAAATATTGGTATCAACAATTCTTTTCTTACAATTATTGCCAATGCTGCAATAATTCCTCCCAAAGCAAGGCTACCAGTATCGCCCATAAAAACCTGCGCTGGATAAGAGTTGTACCATAAGAAACCAATACACGCACCTACAAATGCAGCAATAAAAATAGAAAGCTCCCCAAGGTTTGGTATGTACATAATATTTAAATACTCTGCAAATTTTATGTTGCCACTCACATAAGCAAATATTCCTAAGCCAATACCAATGAGTGCGCTAATACCTGTTGCCAACCCATCGAGACCGTCTGTAATATTTGCAGCGTTAGATACTGCTGTTACAATAAAAATTACAATAAGTATGTAAATTAAGTACGCATAATCTTCTAAACTTTTTGGCAATAATTGAGCATAATTAAACTCATGGTTTTTTGTAAATGGTATTGTAGTTACCTGCGATTTTACATTTGCAAAAATGTGTTCTTTACCATCTATAATAATTGTATCAATCTTCAATTGCTTTTCTCCTCTTTGCAAAACATCTTCTACATTGGCAGATGTTATTTCTCTTTTCACTGTCACACTTGGGCTAAATGTTAATGTAACACCAACAATAATTCCTAAACTTACTTGCCCAAATAATTTAAATTTTGCTGCTAACCCATCACTATCACTTTTTTTATATTCTACACCTTTTGCTTTTGCATCTCGTTTGCTTTTTATTTTTAAGTAATCGTCTATAAATCCTATAGCACCTAGCCATACCGTACAAAGCATCATTAACCGTATATATACTTTATCTAAATTGGCCAACAATAAAGTAGGTATTAATATTCCTAAAATAATAATGATACCACCCATAGATGGTGTTCCTCTTTTTTGTTGCTCGCCCGCAAGTCCAAGCTCACGAACGGTTTCGCCCATTTGCTTATTTTGCAAAAACACAATTAGTTTTTTACCATACACGGTTGTAATAATCAACGAAAGTATAAGCGCCATTATTACACGAAAGCTTATGAACTGAAATAGTCCACTTCCAGGAAAAGATGCCTTTGCCCAGTGTTGCGTAATCCAATCGAATAAATGATATAACATAATTCTTTAAATGTGCCAATTTGCAAATATGCAAATGTGCCAATGTTTAAAATTGTACTCCTATTTTTTAAATAACTTTCATTCTGTTAATGCCTTTTATTTGCAAATCTGCACATTTGCATATTTGCCTATTTTCCCTCATTTCCCTAAAAGCTCAAACATCTCCCTCAACACTTTCTTATCATCAAAATCATATTTCACTCCTTCTATTTCTTGATATTTTTCGTGGCCTTTTCCTGCTATTAAAACAATATCTTCTTTGTTGCTTAAACTCACTGCTGTTTTTATGGCCTCTTTTCTATCTGCTATTGTTATGTATTTTCTTCTTGCTACTACATTTACACCAGCCTCCATATCTTTCAAAATATCTTCTGGTTTTTCATGGCGTGGATTATCAGATGTAAATATTACTTTATCGCTATGTTCGCATGCAACCTC
>JAYTGY010000171.1:0-6699 GCA_043733065.1 Ferruginibacter sp. | reverse complement strand
GCGATAGTGTAAATAAGCAAAAAATAAACCTTTCCTTAGGGTCGGATGCACAAGGTTGGGAAGGCGCAGGCATGAACGATATTTGGGAAGTAAGAAAATTAATAGCACAACAATTACACCTAAAAAAGGGGGACTATAACTTTAGTATAGCTCAAATAATGAGGGATAATCCATTGCAACATATTATGAGCGTGGGCTTAAGGTTGGAAAAAGCAAGAAAATAGCAACTTGTTAAATCTGTTAAAATGTGCCATATTAATATATTTAGAAGCATAATTAGTAAAAACATTTCTGTATTTTGCACACAATTAATCTGCTATAATAGCGTTTTGCTATATATCAAACAATAACTTTTAAACCAGTACAGTGAATCGTATCATCCTTATTATTGTAGTTGTATTTTTATTTTCAACTGCAGCTAGTGCTCAAATGAATTGGGAAACAGTACATACTGGCGAGTTTGGTGCCACTATTGGTGGAGCTCATTATTTTGGCGATCTAAATACAAGAGCATCCTTTAACAGACCAAAACCCGCAGTAGGTGTTTTCTTTCGTAAGCAATTTGGCAATTATGTAGCTGTAAGATTATCTGGGCATTTTGCGCAGCTAGGTTATAGCGACACGTACAGTAAAAACGAATTTCAACGTTTAAGAAATCTTAGCTTCAATTCTAATATATATGAAGTAGCCTTGCAAGGAGATTTTAATTTCTTCAAGTTTGTGCCAGAAGACCCTACTCATAATTTTACACCATATGTTACTTTGGGAGTTGGCGTTATGAATTTTGACCCTTATGCATATCTCGATGGCGTAAAATATATGCTTCGTCCGCTTGGTACCGAAGGGCAAACTATTGCTGGTACAGGAAAAACTCCATACTCAACCACGGCAATTGTAGTGCCATTTGGTGTTGGTATAAAATACAACCTTACAGAAAAAATAAATATTTCTTTTGAAGTTGCCCATCGTTTTACCAATACTGATTATTTAGATGATGTGAGCACAACTTATGCTGGCATTAATTCTTTTCAACCAGGGCCAAATGGAACTTTTTCTGAAACACAGCTTTTGCAAGATAGAAGTTACGAAATAAGTGGCAAATATGATGGCTTTAAAGCTGGGCAGCAAAGAGGTTTTAGCAAGCAAAAAGATCAATATATTATTGCAGAAATTGGTATCTCATTCAATCTTAGTACTTATCGTTGCCCATCGGCAAATTAATTTTAGCATAATATTTATTAAATTAAACGGCAGTAGTTACTAACTGCCGTTTTTATGTTTACATTAACCCAAATATTGTTACTTTTGCGCCCCGAATAAGCTATTATTGCTTTTCCGTTTTTTATGAGCGAATTATTATTAAAACAACATATCAATATTGAGCTGCTACCAAAGCACATAGCCATTATAATGGATGGCAATGGAAGATGGGCACAAGAGCAAGGAAAAGATAGGCTATTTGGGCATTTGAGTGGGGTAGAAAGTGTAAGAGATATTGTAGAAGGAGCTGCAGAACTAGGGGTTGAATTCCTTACTTTATACACTTTTAGTACTGAAAATTGGAACCGCCCTGCTTACGAAGTAAATGGATTAATGGAATTATTGGTGGACACTATTAAGAAAGAAGTACCAACGCTCAATAAAAATAATATTCGCTTACAAGTAATTGGGCATATAGAAATGCTACCCGAGCATACTCGCACACAACTTTTAGAAGCACTTAAAGAAACAGAAACCAATACAGGGCTAAATCTTATAATGGCACTGAGTTATAGTAGCCGCAAAGAAATGGAAGATGCTATAAAACAAATTGCTGTTGATGTAAAAAACAACACACTTTTACCAGAAAATATTAATAGCGATACATTAAAAGAGTATTTGCACACCAGTGCTTTTCCCGATCCTGAATTGCTCATACGTACGAGCGGAGAATATAGATTAAGTAATTTTTTACTATACCAATTGGCTTATGCCGAGCTTTATTTTACAGATACAAGATGGCCAGACTTTAGAAAAGATGATTTGTACAAAGCCATTATAGATTTTCAAAAAAGAGAACGACGCTTCGGCAAAACAGGCGAACAAATAAAAAATGGTTAACTACAAGAGTTAATTATACTAAAAAATGAATAAAAACATAAAAAAACGACGTTTCTAGGCTTTAATGAAAACGTTTAACAAATACTTTTAATTTATAGGGCTTAATTTGCCGCAACGAAAACAACCATTGATGCTAAGGATTTACAAAACAATAATTACTGCTACACTTTTATTAATCGTAAATGTTTCAATTGCGCAGGATACGCCCGTGTCTATTAACCCGGCTTTGCAAGAAATTTATTCTTCAAAAGCTCCTAAAAAATATACCATTGCAGGTATAGATGTAAAAGGAACAAAATCTTTCGACAAAAATTTAATTATTTCTATCTCGGGGCTTGCCATAGGTGATGTGGTAAATATACCAGGTACAGATGTATTTAATAAAGCCATAGCAAAACTTTGGAAACAGAGTCTTGTATCTAATGCAGAAATAAATATTACTAAACTAGAAGAATCTAATATTTATCTAGAATTGATAATTACAGAAAGACCAAGGTTAATCGATTACAATTTTATAGGCGTAAAAAAAGGTGAGAGGGATGATCTTGCAACAAAATGTAATCTTGCAAAAGATCGTGTACTTACCGAAGATATGAAATTGAGTGCGGTTGATATTATCCGAAAATTTTATTCGGATAAAGGCTTTAGAAATGTAAATATTAATATGGTAGAAACTGTGCCTGCAGGAATGGTAAATAGTGTGATGCTTAATTTTTATATTACCAAGGGTAAAAAAGTAAAAATAAACTCTATCAATTTTGCAGATAATAATGATGTAACAGATGCCAAACTTAAAAAGCAAATGAAGGGTACTAAAGAAATGACAAGAATTAGTTTGTACCCAAACAAATCACAAAGCCCTTATTCAGATTCATCTCATGCAAAAACGTTTAAAGATTATTTAAGAGAAACAGGCTATTTGTATCCTACTAAAACGAAAGATTATTTAGAACCATATTTTCGTTTCAAGTTTTTTGCAGGTTCTAAATTTTCAGAAAAAAAATATGCAGAAGATAAAGAAAAGATACTAGATTATTACAATGCACAAGGTTACAGAGACGCAGTAATAGCTGCAGACACATCTATTTTTAATGACAAAGGAAATTTAGATGTTCATATAAAAGTAAATGAAGGGCATAAATATTATTTTGGCAATATTACTTGGAAGGGCGTTACCAAATATTCCGATTCTATTTTATCTGTAATTCTTGGTATAAAAAAAGGCGACATTTATAATGTAGAAACATTGAATAAAAGATTGGGTAAACAATTATCAGCCGAAGGTGGAGATATAGGAAGTTTGTATCAAGATGATGGATACCTTTTCTTTAATGTGGACCCAATAGAAACTGCGGTTTACAACGATACCATCGATTTTGAAATACGCATGCGTGAAGGGCCACAAGCTACTTATGGTAAAATTTCTGTGAGTGGAAATGATAAAACAAAAGATTATGTAATTCTTCGTGAATTGAGAACAATACCTGGAGAAAAATTTAGTCGTCAAGATATTATTCGTTCTCAGCGTGAATTATCACAACTTGGTTTTTTAAATCCCGAAAAAATAAACCCACAAGTAGTACCCAATAATTCGGATGGTACTGTAGATATTAACTGGCAAGTAGAAGAAAAATCTGGAAACCAGGTGGAGCTTTCGGCAGGTTTTGGTGGTGGTATTGGGCTTACTGGTACTTTAGGTTTTACGTTCAATAACTTTTCAATAAAAAATATAATAAAGAAAAAAAGTTGGGATCCATTACCAGAGGGAGATGGACAAAAATTAAGTATAAGAGCACAATCAAACGGAAGAGCATATCGTTCATATAACTTCTCATTTACCGAGCCTTGGCTTGGAGGTAAAAAAAGAAACTCATTTTCTTTAAGTTATTTTAATACGAAATATTCCAATGCGTACGACGAGTTTGGGCAGCCTTGTGCATCTTGCGGTAAACAATCTTACGTAAAAACAGTGGGTGTGGGTATTGCATTGGGTAAACAATTAAAATGGCCCGATGACTTCTTTAACCTTATTTATTCACTCAACGTACAGCAATACAAACTTAAAAATTATTCAAATATTTTCCCTGGTTTAAGCAATGGTACGTCCACCAATTTAAGTTTAAAACTTACATTATTGCGTAATTCTGCTGGACCAAATCCAATTTTTCCAACAAGCGGATCTAATGTAATGCTTAGCGGTCAGTTTACTTTACCCTACTCTTTACTTGGCATAAACTCTGGTGATGCAAACCAATATAAATTGCCCGAGTTTCACAAATGGCGTTTTAATAGCGAGTGGTACGTGCCTATTGGGCGTGCAAGAGGAGCAGATAAAAACAAACAATTCATTCTTAAAATGGCAGCTAAGTACGGTTTTATTGGAAGGTATAATCCAAACTTAACAATATCTCCATTTGAGCGTTTTCAATTGGGTGATGCTGGCTTAAGCAATACAACTGCATTATTAGGTTACGATATTATTGCACACAGAGGTTATCCTGTTTATAGCAGTTCTAATCCAAAAATTAATCCTGATGGAGGCTCACCAACCGAATATTTTACTATTTTTAATAAATATACAGCAGAGTTGCGTTATCCATTTAGTACATCTGCCAGTAGTACAATTTATGGCTTAGCATTTTTTGAAGCTGCAAATGGGTGGTATAATTTTAAAGATTACAATCCATTCAAACTACGTCGTTCTGCAGGTGTAGGTATGCGTTTCTTCTTACCTATGTTTGGTTTACTAGGGTTTGATTATGGTATTGGTTTTGATAGATACAATGGTAGCACTGGCTTAAAAGGCGCAGCTAAGTTTACTTTTAACCTTGGACAAGAACCAGAATAAAAGTTTTAATAATAATTTGTTAAAGCATATTTTTGATTAGTATTTTTAAACTTTTTATACGTCTAATTTAAAATTACAAAAATGAAAACATTCTTATTAGTTATTTTATTTTCTTTTGCTGCCTTTGCTAGCAATGCACAACGATATGCCATAATCGATTCTAAATATATTTTAGATAAAGTACCCGAGTATAAAGAAGCCCAAAAAAGGCTTGATAATTTTAGCGAACTATGGCAGAAAGAACTTGACCAAAAGCAAACTGCTATGGATAAAATGTACAAAGATTACGATGCAGAGCAAGTAATGCTTACCGATGCTTTAAAAAAGAAAAGAGAAGATGAGTTGTTTAATAAAGAAAAAGAATTGAGGGATTTGCAAAAAAAACGATTTGGATTTGAAGGAGATTTATTTAAAAAAAGACAAGAATTAATAAAGCCAATACAAGACAGGGTTTATAATGCAGTACAAAAACTTGCAGTGGAAAAACAGTATGAGTTTATACTAGACAAAAGTGAAGGAATTACCGTTATATTTGCCGACCCTAAATTAGATAAGAGCGACGATGTTCTTAGAAATATGGGTGTAAAATAAATAATGCTGGTTGGTGCATGCAGCGTATTACTTTAAAAAATGCACTTGTAAAAACAATTAAACAAACAGAAAACAATTTAACAGAAAGATGAAAAAATTATTATTTGCAGGTGCAATGGCACTAAGTATGTTTACAGCAACAGCACAAGGCAAGTTAGGCTACATTAACGCAAATGAGTTAATAAGCACCATGCCAGAAGCGGCCAAAGCTCAAAAAGATTTGCAAGATTTGCAAGCTAGCCTTCAACAAACGTATCAAGATTATACAATTGATTTTAATACTTTGGACAGTACATTTGCAGCAGATTCTGCTAAGCTTACAATTGGTATGAGAGAAATTAAAAGAAAAGATTTAGTAGCAAAATTTCAAACAATACAAGGGTTTCAACAAAATAGCCAAGAGCAAATGCAAGCTGCTCAGGAAAAAGCATTAGCTCCAATAAGAGAAAAGGCTTTCAATGCAATAAAAGCAGTAGCTGCTGAAAAAGGGTATGCTTATATTTTTAATGAAGAAAATTTATTGGTAGCACCACAAGGAGATAATATTCTCCCATTTGTAAAAGCTAAACTTGGTATAGCTGCAACAAAGCCTGCTGTTGCACCAAAACCTGCTACCGCTGCGCCACGAGCTACGGCACCGGCAAAACCTGCTGGAGGCAGAAAATAATATTTAATAAAAAATATAATAGCGGCTGTTTCATCATTTTGAAACAGCCGCTTTCTTTTGTATTGGTCTTACAAATTTAGTTATTAGTTACTCAAAACTCCTATCATTTCCCCGAAGCTCTTTTCAATATGGCTTTTCCAAATCTATTTTTTACATCATCAATACTTTTGTACAAATCATTTTTCTTAACAGTATCGGTAAATAAATTTGTTTGTATAGCATTATCTGTAAGAGCGCTCAAACGTACGCCAAGTAAGCGTATTGGTTCTCCTTTTTTATATAATTTTTTAAATAATGCTTTTACAACTGGTATAATATCTTCATCGGCACTTGTAACTGGTATTGTAGTCTGTTTCGAAAATGTTTCAAAATTTGGATAGCGAATTTTTACAGCCACACAGCTAGTTACTTTTTCATCTTCTCTTAATTCAAAACAAATTTTTTCTATAAATTTTATTAACTCTGCATGTATAAATTTCATTTCTGTCACTGG
>JAYTGY010000170.1:0-2666 GCA_043733065.1 Ferruginibacter sp. | reverse complement strand
ATGAATGTAGATGATGCGACAAGTTTTAATGTGTATGTAAACAAAGTAGAAGCTGTTTCTAATATTTCTGTGAGTTCTTACACTGAATATTTAAGTGCTTTAAAATCACGTCACGATTTTTTTGATACCATGGGTGCTAAAGTTTCTGACCATGGGCTTGAGCAAGTGTATGCAGAAGATTATACGGGTATAGAAATAAATAACATTTTTTATAAAATAAGAAGCGGCAAAGAATTAGACTATACAGAAAATGTAAAATTCAAATCTGCCATGCTCATCGAATTTGCAAAATGGGATTGTGAAAAAGGATGGGTGCAACAATTTCATTTGGGTGCATTACGAAACAACAATGCAAGAATGTTATCGCAACTTGGTCCTGATACTGGTTGGGATAGTATCGGAGATTTTTCGCAAGCAAAAGCATTGGCAAAATTTTTAAATAAATTAGATACCAACAATGAATTAGCAAAAACGATTTTGTATAATCTTAATCCTGCCGATAACGAATTGATGGCAACCATGATTGGGAATTATAATGATGGCAGCAGTGCAGGTAAAGTACAATATGGAAGTAGCTGGTGGTTTTTAGACCAAAAAGATGGCATGACAAAACAAATGAATGCCTTAAGCAATATGGGTTTGCTAAGTAAATTTGTAGGTATGCTTACCGATAGTAGAAGTTTTTTATCTTTTCCAAGGCATGAATATTTTAGACGTATTTTGTGCAATATGTTTGGCGAAGAAATAGAAAATGGGGAATTGCCAAATGATATCCCTTGGGTAGGAAAAGTAATACAAGACATTTGTTACAACAACGCAAAAAAAATATTTTAATTTTTGATAGTGCAAAAAAATATATTATGCTTTGGTGAATTATTATTGCGTTTATCTCCAACTAATAATTGGACTGCTGACAATGCAATGTCTGTCTTTATTGGTGGCGCAGAATTAAATGTTGCTACTGCATTAGCAAAATGGAATGTACCAACAAAATACTTCACCGCTTTACCAAGCAATTATTTAAGCGAAGAAATTATACTTCATTTACAACAAAAAAATATTGATACAACCCCAATACAATTTTGTGGCGAAAGAATTGGTACTTATTATTTACCACAAGGCAAAGACTTAAAAAATGCAGGGGTTATTTATGATAGAGCTTATTCCTCTTTTTCTACTTTACAAAAAGGAACAATAGATTGGAAAGAAGTATTGAAAGATTGTACTTGGTTTCATTGCAGTGCTATAAGCCCTGCATTAAATGAAAATGCGGCAGCTGTTTGTGAAGAAGCCCTGCAAGCCGCTACAGCATTGGGGTTAACAATATCTATTGATTTAAATTACAGAAATAAATTGTGGCAATATGGTATAGAGCCATCTATAATAATGAAAAATTTATTACCCTATTGCCATGTGGTAATGGGTAATATTTGGGCTACCGAAAGTTTATTGGGCATACCATCTTCTATTGTAGAGAGCACTGGTAAAACAAAAGAGCAATTAATAGAAGCAGCAGGAAAAAGTATGCTGCAATTGCATAAACAATTTAAAAATGTGCAAACAATGGCTTATACCTTTCGTTTGCAAAATGAATATTTTGCAGTGCTACAAAATGGGGGGCAAATGGAAGTATCAAAAGTTTTTTATTTAAATAATGTAAAAGATAAAGTGGGCAGTGGCGATTGTTTTATGGCAGGATTAATTTATGGGCTACAACACAATCATCCACCACGGCAAATAATAAACTTTGCCGCAGCTGCTGCTGTAGGAAAGTTGAGTGTTGTTGGCGATGCCACAACCCAAACAATTGAAAATATAAATGAACTATTAAAATAATAAAATGAATCAAGATATAGTAAAACAAAAAATTGTAGCACAAGGTTTAATGACATTATTTTATACGGATGATGTAGAAGTAAGTATTTCTATTTTACGAACCTTATACAATGAAGGTATTCATGTGATAGAATATGTAAATAGAGGTGTAAATGCTTTAGCAAATTTTAAAATTTTAAAATCAATTATTGATAATGAAAAACTAGATATTGTTATTGGTGCAGGTACAATAAAAAATAAAAAAGCGGCTACAAATTTTATTGCCGCAGGTGCCGATTTTATTATTTGTCCAACTTTAAATATTGAAGTAGCTGCTGTTGCAAGGCAGCATGATACATTGTGGATTCCTGGTTGTATTACACCTACCGAAATTGGTACAGCAGAAAATAATGGAGCATCTATTGTAAAAATATTTCCATGTAGCCAAGTAAGTCCTGCATTTATAAAAACGATGCAGGAAATATTTCCAAACATGTTATTTATACCTACAGGCGGTGTAGATGCTACAGTAGAAAGTATAGAAAGTTGGTTTAAAGTAGGCGTAGTAGCGGTTGGATTAGGAAGTAAGTTAATTAGTAAAGATATGATTGCTCAAAATAATTTTACATCATTATCTACCAAAGTAAAAGAAGTGCTATCCATTATTGAAAAAGTAAAATCTGCATAAACAAAATTATGGACAGCACTAAAATGAGTAAATACCGTTGGACTATTTGTGGTTTATTATTTTTTGCAACCACTATCAATTATTTAGATAGGCAAGTGTTATCGCTTACATGGAAAGATTTTTTGGTGCCTGAATTTCATTGGACTAATAATGATTATGGCAC
>JAYTGY010000169.1:0-2578 GCA_043733065.1 Ferruginibacter sp. | reverse complement strand
GCACAAATTAAAAAGAAAGCTGTTGTAAAAAAAACTACTCCTTCAACAACTATTGCTAAGCCCACTACAAAAAGAAAGACTAATGTAAAAGTTATTGACAATTCTATCAAAGTAAAAATAACTACAGACTCTGGCATTATAATAGTAAAGCTCTACGATTCTACTCCTTTGCACAGAGATAATTTTGCAAAGCTTGTAAAAGAAGGTTTTTATGATAGCCTTTTATTTCATAGAGTAATCAGTAATTTTATGATACAAGGCGGCGACCCAAATAGCAAAAACGCACAAGCTGGTGTAATGCTTGGCGGTGGCGGTGGAGATATGGAGAGAATACCAGCAGAATTTAAACCAAGCTTGATTCATAAAAAAGGAACACTTTGCGCAGCAAGAGATGGCAACCCCGAAAAAGCAAGTAGTGCTTGTCAATTTTATTTAGTACAAGGAAATAAATTGACCGATGAACAATTGGATGGCTTGGATATGCAAAGGACAGTAAAATATACCCCAGAGCAAAGAAAGATATACAAAACAATTGGAGGAACTGCTTTTTTAGATATGAATTATACCGTGTTTGGAGAAGTTATAAAAGGAATGAATGTAATAGATAAAATAGCAAGTGTTCAAAAAGGCCAGTCCGATAGACCAGTGGGTGATGTGAGGATGAAGATGGAAATAATAAAGTAATTTGCAAATGAGAATATATGCAAATGTGCAAATAGAAAAACAATTCAACAATAAAAACAATTTTCAACAACTTTCAACAATAAAACATGAGCTACCCACAACAATTAAAATACACAAAAGACCACGAATGGATAAGCCTTGAAGGCGATATAGCAACCATTGGCATTACCGAATTTGCACAAGGAGAATTGGGCGATATTGTTTACGTAGATATAAGTACTACTGGAAAAGCCTTAGCTGCAGAAGAAGTTTTTGGTACAGTAGAAGCGGTAAAAACGGTAAGTGATTTATTCTTACCATTAGCGGGTACAGTAACAGAAGTGAACCCTGCGCTTGAAGCCAACCCTGAATTGGTAAACAGTGACCCTTACGGTGCAGGTTGGATGGTGAAAGTTAAAGTAGATAACCCAGCAGATTTTGAAGTATTGATGGGTGCGGAAGCATATGAAAAACTAGTAGGCTAAAGGCCCTAAATCTCCGCCAATCGGCGGAGGACTTGGCTCTTCAATTATTTAAAAATATTTTCTGAAATGATACCTCTCAAAAAATTTATACCAGCCATTGGCTGGTTTTTTTTAGTGCTAATATTAATTTGTTTACCAGGTAGCGAATTTCCAAAAACAGATGATTGGTTAGAAAAAATATTTTTTGATAAATGGGTACATATTGGTCTCTTTTCTATTCTTGCTTTTTTATGGATGAAACCTTATGTAAATTCTACATTACCTAAACAAAATGTATTACAAACCATTTTTAAAATTGCTTTATCTGTAAGCATTTGGGGGCTTACTACTGAGTTTATACAAAAGTATTTTGCCGTTCATCGTAGTTTCGATCTGTGGGATTGGGCGGCTGATAGCGCAGGAGCAGTACTCGCATTTCTAGTCTCTAAAAAAATATTAGCAAAAAAATAGCTCACTTTTCGGTGAGCTTAACTAATACTTTTAACATTTTTGTTGCCACGAATGCACGAATATCTTTTTCTAGATATAAAAATATTCGTGAAATCGTGGCATTTTTTTTTTAATTTTTGGTATAAGTTTTTAAAAGCGTTACCAATTTTTCAGCGAGCCATTTTTTATAATTTTATTTCTTCTTCCGTATCATCATAAAACTTAAACTCTGTAAGTGTATTGTTGCTATTAGATCTCACTTTTACTTTTTGCTTAAATTTCCAACTCCATTTCATACGCCTGCTCGGAAAACCAGAAGTAAGGTATGTATAGATAATTGGATGCACATCCACAGTTAAGCCTTTGTGCTTTTGCATAATAAGATAACTCAAGTTTTTTGCTATTTCATCTTCTAAAATAAGTGCCGATGATATTTTACCTGTGCCTTCGCAACTTGGGCAAACTTCAGTAGTTACAATATTCATTTCGGGCTTCATTCGCTGGCGTGTAACCTGCATTAAGCCAAATTTAGAAATAGGCAGCACAGCATGTTTTGCTCTATCGCCTTGCATATAACGCTCCATTTCGTCAGACAGTTTTTTCTTATTGTCTAAGAGTTTCATGTCTATAAAATCCACTACAATTATTCCTCCTAAATCACGCAAGCGAAGTTGCCTTGCTATTTCCTCAGCTGCTTCCAAGTTTGTTTCCAAAGCATTTTGCTCTTGGTTATTGCTCACACTTTTGTAACCACTATTTACATCAATTACATGCAATGCTTCTGTATGTTCAATAATTAGATAAGCGCCACTTGGCAAGTTTACCGTTTTACCAAAAGATGCTTTTACCTGCTTGGTAATACCAAATTGATCAAAAATAGGAATGCCATTATTGTAATGTGTTACGATATCAATTTTTTGTGGCGCTATGCGCTGTATATAACTTTTTGTATCGTTAAAAATTTCTTTATCGTTTACTACAATTTTATTAAAATCTTCGTT
>JAYTGY010000168.1:0-2718 GCA_043733065.1 Ferruginibacter sp. | reverse complement strand
TAAAACAATGGGGCAAAACCAAAATAAAATACGAGCTGGCACAAAAGCAGGTAAGTGCTTATTGTATTAAAAAAGCACTGGCTAGTATTTCTGCCGAAGATTATGAAAAAACGCTTGCCAAACTTGCTGCCGAAAAACTAAAAACCTTGCAGGGAGAAACAAATATTTTTACGAAGAAAAGTAAGTTGCAAAATTATTTGGTGGGTAAGGGTTATGAGTTTGGGATGGTGGGGAAGGTGGTGAGTACAATATAAATTGTATTATATCAAAATAGGTTTAAACATTTTATCTTATCATTCCATTATATATTCCAAATAGCAAATGTGGAAACAGCTACTTAAAATAACAGTATTTTGTGGAATAGATTCAAAAAAATTAATGGTAAAATTAGGAGTTGATGTATTAAAATTACTAAGTAAAAAATAATAATTATTTGAAATTCAACTTTATAATAAAATATGCTTTTGAGGCACAGTAGGTACTAAAAAGGTTTATGAATTTTGTGCAAAACCTTGTTTACCGTTAAGCAGGCTCGAGGTGGAAAGGACTATACATTATCATATAGCAAAACTAAAAGGAAGTTTAAGTTTAGCTTTATTTAAATCAGGCGTTCATTACATGGCAGGGTTTCACTGTGGTGTTTTTATAATTTGAAAATTGAGATAGCGAAAACCCCACCAAGACGAAAAAAATATTTTACCAATTGAAACCTTTGCTGTTTTATGTTGTAGAAATCTAAGGCGAGCGCTGGAAACTTCTATACCTACAACAATAAAATGAAGCCAGTATTTACGGGAAAATATTAAGCCATAAAACAATGATTTTATATAGAGCAACAAAGCAAGAATTAAATTTTGAAAAGCTACTTTTTGTAAATAGTTATCATTCATTATCACTGCTTATCTTTGCCAAATGGCAGAAGATTTAATAAAAACCGACGGAACTAAAACTCAAATATATAAATCGCTCAACGCACAAATATTTGCTTTATTAGATGGAGAACCTGATTTGATTGCCAATCTTGCAAATATTGCTGCGGCATTAAAAGAACAATTTGGTTGGCTGTGGGTTGGGTTTTATTTGGTGAAGGAAGATGAGTTGGTACTTGCTCCATTTCAAGGCCCAATAGCATGTACACGTATTAAAAAAAGTAGAGGCGTATGTGGTACTGCTTGGGAAAATGCAACAACTATATTAGTGCCCGATGTAGAAAAATTTGCTGGGCATATTGCATGCAGCAGTTTATCAAAATCGGAAATTGTTGTGCCCATTATTAGAAACAATATTGTAGTGGGTGTGTTGGATGCAGATAGCGAATTGCTTAATCATTTTGATGAAGTAGATGCAACATATTTGCAAGAAATTGTTTCAAAAATTATTTTCTAAGAAATGGTATAAAAATATTTTTTAATTCTCTATCTGAATTTTCATTGCCACGAATTATACGAATTAGCACGAATTATAAAACTCATTCGTGTTAATTCGTGTCATTAGTGGCTAAAAAAAACATGAAGTAGTTTCAAAATTTTGTTTAGACAGCTTCTAAGGCTTTGGCAAATTATCTTTCCAGCTCCATAAATAACGGCAAGCATACGTTCTGTATGGGCTCCATTTTTTAGAAAGAGAAAGCATTTTTTCCTGCATAGCTTTTTTATTGGTAGCATCTATTTTGTACAATGCACACATAGCTTGTTGTATGCCTAAGTCGTCTATGGCAAATACATCTTCTCTGCCAAATGTAAACATGAGCAGCATTTCTACCGTCCATTTTCCTACACCTTTTATTTGGGTTAAATATTTCACCAACTCCTCGTTACTCATTTTATGTAAGCGTGCATCTGTAAGGTTTTCATTTATAAAAAACTGACAAACATTTTGTACATAATTTGCTTTGGCATTGCTTAAGCCAATACCACGAAGGGTTTCAAAATTTGTAGATACAATTTGTTTTGTTGTTGGTGTTTTACCCTTGTACAATGCTAAAAATCTTTTTTGAAAAACATCGGCAACTTTTATACTTAGTTGCTGGCTCATGATGGAGTTACACAAATGCAAGTGCACATTATTTCTTTTAAAAAGATTTAATGGCTCTTGTATTAAAATTATTTTGTGTAACTTTTTGTCTTTAGCAAGATGTGTAAGATGCTCCATTTTGTTTAATTTATTCCCCAACTCACACTTCCATCTTTTTCATCTTTTACCACAATACCAATAGCTGTAAGTTGATTTCTTATTTTATCAGATGTTGCAAAATCTTTTTTCGTTTTTGCTTCTTTTCGAATATCTATTAACAACTCCATTACACCAGTAAGCTTACCGTTATCTGCTTCTGATGATTGTTGTAAACCAAATACATCTTCTACATAAACTTTCATTTTTGTTTGTAGTAATGTAAATGTGTTTTCACTAATTGCACCTACTTTTATTAAGCCATCTTTTATAGAATTTATTATTGGAACTAATTCAAACATATTTGCCAATACCCTTGCAGTATTAAAATCATCATCCATGTATTCGTCAAAACCATGTATAAGTTTCAATACTTTTTCTTCTAATTCTGCATCTAATTCAGCGGCTGTATAATTTATTTTTTGTAAAATTTCGTACGCATCCCACAATCTTTTCAATCCTTTTTCAGATGCTTGTAAAGCTTCGTTGCTAAAATCTAATGTGCTGCGGTAATGTGTTTGCAGCATAAAAAACTTTACTGTCATTGGT
>JAYTGY010000167.1:0-2537 GCA_043733065.1 Ferruginibacter sp. | reverse complement strand
TCTCGTTAATTCGTTTCTCGTTAATTCGTTTCTCGTTAATTCGTTTCTCGTTAATTCGTTTCTCGTTAATTCGTTAATTCGTTTCTCGTTAATTCGTTTCTCGTTTTATGATTTGCAAATTAGAAAAGTTTTTCGATTTTACTATTTGCATATTTGCCCATTTTCTCATTTGCCTATTTTCTCATTTGCCCATTTTCTCATTTGCCTATTTTCTTATTTTCTTATTTTATTCCTAGCTTACTAAGTGCATCTAAATTATCTTCATCTTTTGGGTCGTAATATAATGCCATTTGGTATGATTGTATGGCTTCGTCTGTTCTGTTTAGTTTTTCGTAACACTGCCCAAGATAGTAATATGCTCTTACAAAACTATTTTGAATGGTTATTGCTTTTTCAAAAACATCAGCTGCTTCTTTGTATTTTTTTAGATCGTATAATGCCAATCCTTTTTCGAGCCATGCATCCTTAAATGTATAACTGGCGGCTATGCTTTTATCAAAAAAAGTAATGGCTTTTTCTTTTTCGTTTTTGTAAGTGTAATATAATCCTTTTATAAAGTAGGCTTCTTTTTCGGCCTTTGCTTTGGCACCAATAAGCAATGCATCTGCCATTTCTAGCGCTAATGGGTTACTGGTTTCGGCATACAATGCACCTATGGCAATAATGTATTGAGGGTCGGGCAAAATGCCAATAGCTTTTTCTAAAGATTTTATGGCAAGTGTGGTATCACCTTTTTGTGCTGCTACTATCGATTTTAAATCCAATAAATCTGTGCGAATACTGTCTTTTGCTAAAGCTAGGTTTATCGAAGATAGTGCGGCATCATAATTTTGAGCATAAAGATAATACTGCACTAAGTTTTGCAAGGGTATTAATGAATCGGGATATTGTTTTACAGTGGCTTTCAACACATCTTCTTGCACAATAGCACTTGTGGTTGATTTTGTGTCGGCTTGCTTTGTTGGCTCGTGACAAGCAGCCATAAAAAAAGAAAAATAAATAAGAATAATGTATTTCATTAATGCCATTTGCAACAAAAATAAACTATATGGGTTTAATGTTTACATTTCTTTAACCCTTATTTTAATTGTACCTCGTACATTTGCGAAAATTATTCATTTTATGAGGAAAATGTTTTCTTTTTTTGTAAGTGCTTTTTTGGTTTTATGTACCATTTTTTTATGTAATAATGTTGATGCACAAACCGCACCAGCAAATGATACCATCCATTTTCCTGGCGAAACACATTTTGCCAATGTGCGCCAACTTACTTTTGGTGGCGATAATGCTGAAGCATATTTAAGTAAAGATGGAAAATATTTAACCTTTCAAAGAACAGATCCGAAAAATGGGATTATGTGCGATCAAATTTGGGTGGGAAAAATACCAACAACGCCTGAAGAAAAATTTGAACCAAAATTGGTAAGTACTGGTACTGGTAAAACAACCTGTTCATATTTTTTCCCTGATGGAAAAAGTATATTGTTTGGCTCTACTCACCTAGCTGGCGCTGAGTGTCCAGCAAAACCCGACAGAACAAAACATGGCAACAAATATATTTGGCCTATAGATGTTACGATGGATATTTTTCAAGCAGACCTTAATGGAAAAATAATAAAGCAATTAACAAAAGCAAAAGGCTACGATGCCGAAGCTACCATTTCGCCAAATGGAGATAGAATGGTTTTTACATCTACAAGAGATGGAGATTTGGATTTATATACAATGGACCTAAAAGGCAAAAATGTAAAACGTATTACAAAAACGTTGGGGTATGATGGTGGTGCATGGTTTAGTCCGGATGGGAAAAAAATAATTTGGAGAGCTAGCCGCCCAACTACCGAAGCAGAAATAAGAGAATACAAAGAATTATTTGCTGAAAACCTTGTTGCTCCCACACATATGGAAGTGTGGATAGCCAATGCAGATGGTAGCAATGCACATCAAGTTACTTTTTTAGAGCAAGCCAATTGGGCACCAAATTTTACGCCAGATGGTAAGCATTTTATTTTTTGTAGCAATCATGAGTACAAGCGAGGCTTTCCTTTTAATATGTACATGGCAGACCTTGATGGAAAAAATATTCAAAAAATTAGCAGAGATAAAGGCTTTGATGCCTTCCCAATGTTTAGCGCCGATAAAAAGAAAATTGTATTTAGCAGCAATAGAAATAACGGAGGTACGAGAGATACGAATGTGTTTATTGCGGATTGGGTAGAGTAGAAAACAAATTAGCTAATTTGCTGATGTGCTAATTTGCTAATGTTTTCAATTCAAAATCTTTTAATGATTAGCAGGATGCAAAAACGTTGAACCTTCAACTTTGAACTTTCAACCCTCTAACTCCACCACCTCACAATTCTTCATATCCTTACCATCTATCGAAAACCGAATAAGGGTGCGCACTTTATGCCAACCTTGCTTGCCAGCAGCACCTGGGTTCATGTGTAAGCATTGCAGTTTATCGTCGTACATTATTTTTAAAATATGTGAGTGACCACTAATAAAAAGATTAGATTTATTAGCCATAATATCTT
>JAYTGY010000166.1:0-6089 GCA_043733065.1 Ferruginibacter sp. | reverse complement strand
TTTCATCATACACTTTTTGTTTTACAACATCTATATCATTACCCGGCAATACTTCTGGCAAAAACACAGCACGAGATTTACCAGGTGTCATACTAAAAACACTTTTGTAATTTAGTCTATCGTATGCATCTAAAAAAAGTACGGGTTGAATAGGCACTTGCATTTCTACTGCTATTTTAAAAGCGCCACTATAAAATTCTTTTAGGGGTTTATCTGTCATATTAAAAGTACCTTCTGGCGCTAATACGATAGAAATATTTTTAGATAAAATACTTTTTAATTGCTTCACACTTTTTGCTCTAGCTGCATCGCTTGCTCTGTCCACCATTACCGTTGCATTTCTATAAATAAAACCAAACACCGGTATTTTAGCCATTTCTACCTTTGCTAAAATACGAATATGTACATTCCGAAAAGCCTTCATCATTATCGGAATATCGATATAAGAAATATGATTAAACACATACACCACCGCATGGTCTTTTGCATACGGCACTTCGTAAATATTTTTGTGGTGCATGCCCCACAAAAACATCACTACATCTGCCCAAATTCTACAAATACTGTACATCATATTGCCGCCTCTTATTCTTCCAAACAAAGATGCTATTACAAAAAATGGAAACAAGATTAACATGACCGTTATAAAAACGATGAATGCATAAATGCTATAAATGGCACCAATTATTTTTCTCATAAAATTTTCTCAAACACGAATATACAAATACATTTTTTGAAGAATAATTTGGGGCTGTAAAAAGCATACAATAATTGAGCATATGTTCGGGCTATACGCTGTACTTTCGCTCCGCTCCAGTGCCGCTTCTATCCCGCAGCCTTTCACCATTATACCTTTGTTCAACAATACTACAAGCAGTATTACAAAATCTCCTCTACCAAATATTCATTACCATTTATCTCCACTGCATCGAGCACACACAAGCCCATAAGCTTTGCACCTAGCGGGCTTTGTGAACTAATCGCAATAACCGCTACATCGTCTACAACTGCCTTACCCAATGCCACACTCATGTAAAAATATCCTTTGCTTGTTTTTACCAAGCTACCATGTACAATTTTTGTAGTGTTGGTTACATTAGCTATTTTTTCTAAAATGGCTTTTTGTTCTAATGCTTCTTGCAATTGTGTACGTTTGTTAGCTTGCTCTATTTGCAACATGGCAAGAGCAGTTTCATGTTTATCGCCTGCGGTGCTTTTTGTTTCGTTTGCGCCACTTTCTTTAAGGTCGGCAAGGGTTTGTTGGAGTAGTATTATTTTGGTGGTAGCGAATAGGAAGTAATGAGATTGTATTTTTTGTTTGAGGAGCATAAGTTGTAAAGATATTAATACAACTGTTATCTTTTACAATAACCTGGCCGTAAATATATTAATTGTAACGATTATAATTGATGCAATACTCAATAAATTATTCTCTCATATAAAACGGCCAAATAACTCGCTGTAGTACTCAACAACATTAACCCATCTACACAAAAGTAATAAAAAACATAGCTTTTATTTTTTAAAGATTGTACATAGATTATCCAAAAAACAATTCCTACAAAAATAAAAGCAATGGCTTGTGTAACACTGGCATAATAAAAACAAAATAGCAAAGCTGAAAGCATATAAAGAAAATAAACTGATATTAAAATAATACGCAACTTTTTTTTACTTACATCTGTAGCCAAACTGTGCAAGCCGTTTATTTTATCAATAGAAATATCTCGTGTATCAAAAATAATGCACAACAACAGCATAAAGAAAAAGCGTGAAGCAAATAATAATAACACATAAAGTCTAAGTGTAAAATTGACATCATACACATCCAATACTGGCAAAAAAATAGTTACATACGCCCAAGTAAACGAGAGCAATATTGTTTTAAAAAAACCAGCATGTTGTAATTTTTTTGTAAATAAAAACGGCCAAAGTGGCAATGAATACAGTAATGTAAAAATAAGCCCGAGCGCAATAAAAGGAAGCAGCCATGGAAGTTGTAATATAAAATAAAAGGTACAAATGGCAGCAACAATAAATATTAAAAAAAAGGTAAATTGTTTTTTAATAAATAACACATTAAATTTCCTATTGGAAAAATAAAACTTGCTTAATAGCCAATAAAAATTATAACCGCAAAGTGTAGAGAAAAAAATAAAACCAAACAAAGTTTTATTGTGCGGTATATGTAGCAATATATTTGTTTGAAAACATAAACCCACCGCACAGCAAGCAATAAAAATAGAATGCGATAAAATAAAATGAAGTGCTCGCATCAGGGAGTAATAAATACAAGTGGTTTGTCCGTTTGCAGAACATTACTTTTATTTTTTCCAAAATCTTTTACATATACTTCGTAGTAAGCAGTATCTCGCCTAGGTGTGTTAGTTAGCACTGATGAAGCATAAGCCAAAGCTCTACCAGGCCCCAGAACTTTATTGCCATTTAAATCAATATCTACATCTTGATACGCTTTAAAAGTAGATTTTGGAAGTTGTGCTAACGAAGCTGGAAATTTAAAAGAATCCATTCTGAAAGGAGCTACCGTTAAATTTTTTATGAAAATGTATGAAGTATCTTTTCCATCATTAAATCCTAAATCACCATCATCGTCCGATACTTGAATGGTTAATATTGGACTTCCACCAGATGCATTAGGAATTTCTTCTGTAATAGATTTAAATTTTATCTTAGGCGCACTATTGCCGTCAGATTTTTTACAAGAAAAAAATATTACTGTGCCAAGTAGTGCTATAATTAAGTAACGCATAACAAATATTTATACTCAAATTTAATGATAGAAAACGTAAAAACGATTTAAAATTTTAGCTTTGCGGCTATATTTACAAAAATAGCACCCAAACTGAGCATGATATTACCCGAAGAAGTCATATTGAGGAAAGAAATATTAAACTGCACGGATGCTAATTTTGAAGCATTGGTATTGAAAGTATTTAATTTTCAATATTTATATAATAACATATATAGAAGTTATTGCAACCTGCTTCGCATAAACCCAGCACAAATTATTTCAATAGAAAAAATACCATATTTACCCATACAATTTTTTAAAAGCAAGACAATAAAAACAACTCATTTTACCGAAGAAATTATTTTTGAAAGTAGCGGCACTACTGGAACAATAAACAGCAAACACTTTGTAAAAGAAAAAGCCTTATACGAAGAAAGTTATTTAAAAACATTTAGGCAATTTTATGGTAATGAGCAGAATTATTGCATAATCGGTTTACTTCCTTCCTATTTGGAAAGACAAGGTTCTTCGCTTGTTTATATGGTAGCTGATTTAATAAAAAAATCGACACACAAAGCAAGTGGTTTTTATTTGTATGATTACGAAAAATTAAATGCTGTATTATTAGAAAATGAAGCGATAAAGCAACCAACCATTTTAATTGGCGTTACATATGCTTTAATAGATTTTGCAGAAAAAAATAGTATGCAATTGCACCATACAATCATAATGGAAACTGGTGGCATGAAAGGCAGACGAGTAGAACTTACCAGAAAAGAAGTACACCACATCTTATCATCGAAACTCGGTGTAGAAAAAATACATTCGGAGTACGGAATGACAGAATTATTATCGCAAGCATATTCAAAAGAAAATGGCATTTTTTATTGCCCGCCTTACATGCGTGTATTAGTACGTAGCGAAGAAGATCCGTTTGATATTTGTGCTGATATTTCATCAAATAAAACATTTAAAAGTGGCGGTATTAACATTATTGATATAGCAAATTTGTACAGCTGTTCATTTATCGCAACGGATGATATGGGTAAGATTTATGCCGACAAAAGTTTCGAAATACTAGGAAGATTAGAAAATAGTGATGTAAGAGGATGTGGTTTGATGATAATGTAATAAGCCAAAAGCCTTTACTGTTATAGCTTTCAGAGAAATTGAAAAACTAATTATAAAAAAAAGCAAAAAAGTTTGACTAAATACCTTTTTGCCCTTATTTTTGCATCCCAATCGAAAGAAAGGAATGGAAGAATTGGTAGCTCAGTTGGTAGAGCAATACACTTTTAATGTATGGGCCCTGGGTTCGAGTCCCAGCCAGTTCACTAGAGGAGTTCAGATATTGAACTCCTTTTTTTATGCTTAAATTTATGGTATGAACACATTTTTTAAAGGCAAAACAATAGCCATTACTGGCGGTAGCGATGGCATTGGAAAAGCGTTGGTAGAAATTTTATTAAGCGCTGGCGCAAACGTATCTACTTGCGCAAGAAGTACACAAAAATTAAACGATTTAAAAAACGAAAATATAGGAAAAACGCTTTTGTGTATTCCTACAGATGTGAGCGTATATGACGATTGCAAAAAATTTATTGATACAACAATTACAACTTTTGGCAGCATAGATATTTTAATAAATAATGCAGGTGTATCTATGCACGGCGAATTGAGAGATACAGAAATAGATGTGTTTAAAAAAGTAATGGATATTAATTATTTTGGCACTGTTTATTGTACAAAATTGGCGCTAGAAAGTATCGTAAAAACCAAAGGTACAATTGTTGGTGTTTCTTCCATTGCTGGTTATAGAGGTTTGCCTGGCCGTAGTGGTTATAGCGCAAGTAAATTTGCAGTAAACGGTTGGCTAGAAGCCATAAGAACAGAGCTAATAGAAGATGGGGTAAACGTAATGTGGGTATGCCCAGGTTTTACAAAAAGCAATATTAGAAATGCAGCACTTAATGAAAAAGGAAATGCACAAGGCGAAAGTCCGCTCGATGAAAGTACCTTAATGACCAGTGAAGAATGCGCACAACATATTTTAAATGCCATTGTAAAAAGAAAGCGTACACTCGTATTAACTTTTACAGGAAAACGCACCGTTTTTATGAATAAATATTTTCCTGCATGGGCAGATAAACTCGTTCGTAAATTCTTTTACCAAAATGGCAAGTTAGTAAAGTAATTTATTTTAAGGATGCCAACTTTTTAAAAGTTGGCATCCTTGTCGCAAGGGTTGTCAACCTTAATTGGTAATTTCAAAATAAATGTACTCTGTAAAGGTTGACAACCCTATTCGCAAACTGCGACATTTTTAAATGCACCCGTAAAGTAAGATTATTACTGCCAGTGAATTATATTGCAACAAATTACAAAAGCACACATGCCATTACTCACCCTCACAAGCGATATAGGTGTACAGGATTTTATGCCTGCTGCCATCAAAGGGCAAATAATGCAGGTAGATGCAAGTTTTAATATTATAGACGTTACACATTTACTATCGCCATTTAATTATCCGCAGGCGGCTTATGTGGTTCGCAATGCAATAAAAAATTTTCCCGCAGGTACATTTCATTTAATAATGATCAATTTATTCGATGAAAAATCGGAACATCTTTTACTTATAGAACACAATGGGCATTACATTGGCTGTGCAGACAATGGTCTTATAACAATGATATTGGAAGAAGTGCCACAAAAAATTACTGCTATTCCTTTAGAAAAAAATGTAGCCATAAATGCATTATATTGTGCCAATGTGTTTGCAAAAGCATTTAGCAAAATTGCTGCTGGTACGCCGTTTACAGAAATTGGCAACAACGATATTTCCATAAAAGTAAAAAATCCATTGCGCCCTATGCTTGGCAATAATTGGATAGAAGGGCAAATTATTTTTATAGATAATTTTGAAAACGTAATCGTAAATATTAGCAAAGACGAATTTGAAGAACAACGAAAAGGCAGAAAATTTTCTATCGTTTTTAAAAGAGATGAAAGCATAGAAAAAATAAGCGAAACTTATGCCGATGTGCAAGAAGGCGAAAAAGTAGCCATTTTTAACTCGGCAGGTTATTTAGAAATAGCCATCAACAAAGGCAATGCCGCAGGGCTTTTTGGCCTACAAAGCTTTGCCGAAAAACAACAACAAGTGCTACAAGTTCAGTTTTCCAATAACCATATTTTTTATCAAACAGTAAAAGTTTTTTTTCAATAAATTGAAAAATATTTTTTGTTTACTAGCTGAAAATCCCTGATTGAACTTCATTGGCGTCGCACATTTCATCTTTATATCTTTTTTCAACTTTTATTATGCAATCTGGGCAGC
>JAYTGY010000165.1:0-4526 GCA_043733065.1 Ferruginibacter sp. | reverse complement strand
AAAATAGTATCTGGACTAGCCAAACCAATTGTTATTTGAGAGAAAGTTGCTCTTGGACGATTTTCTTTTTTGAATGCCATATTCGTAATTAGTTGCCTCCCTAAATCCCTCCGAAGGAGGGATTTTGAAGACTGTTAAAATTTAAAATTCTATTTCCAATTTGATGTTCCAACTTGCAAACTGCCAATTGCCTTCTGCAAAATGTCTTTACCAATCTTTCTTAAATCCTATTCGACTCGTTTTTTCTTTTTTAGGTTGTTCTATTAATTTCTTTATATAAGAAAATATTATTTTAATGTCTTGATTGTTTTTATCTGTTGTGTTTTCTAATTTTTCAATTTTGAGTAAAATGTCTTTATTCATGTTCAACATTTCTTTTATTTTAGTATAAACCCTCATGATGCTAATATTCACATCATTGGCTTGTTTACTTCTTAGCACACTCGATATCATCAAAACACCATGTTCTGTAAAGCAAAATGGCTTATACCTCAATCCCATTTTTATAGAATTGGAGGTCACATTTTGTGATCTCCAATTTGAGAGTTCAGTATCGGTCATTTCAAACATAAAATCAATGGGAAATTTTCCTATATTTCTTTTTACTGCTTGTTTTAATACTCTAGTTTCTACACCGTACATTTCTGCAAGGTCGCTATCCATCATTACTTTTTGCCCCCTCACTAAGTAAATTTTACTCTCAATGCTGGTTTCAGTAATGGCAATTGCTTTAGACATAATATTAATTTATTACAAAAAAATCAAAGAACTATTTATTGAATTTGCAAATTTGCACATATGCAAATTTGCAAATTTATTACTCGAATTTAAGGTCTAAACCTAATCCTCTCAACTCATGTACCAACACATTGAATGATTCAGGAATACCAGCTCTTGGTATGTTATCGCCTTTCACAATTGCTTCGTACGTTTTAGCTCTTCCGATGATATCATCCGATTTAAGCGTAAGCAATTCTTGCAATATATTAGATGCACCATAAGCCTCCAATGCCCAAACCTCCATCTCTCCAAAACGCTGACCACCAAACTGTGCTTTACCGCCTAATGGTTGTTGCGTAATAAGACTGTATGGTCCGATAGAACGAGCATGCATTTTATCATCTACCATATGGTGTAGTTTGATAACGTAAATGATACCCACAGTAGCTTTTTGGTCAAAACGATCTCCTGTTTCTCCATCATACAAATACGTATGACCAAATTTAGGAAGACCAGCTTTTTCAATATTCTCTGCAATTTCATCTACCGAGGCACCGTCAAAAATCGGCGTTGCAAAACGCACACCTAATTTTTCGCCTGCCCAGCCCAATGCTGTTTCATATATCTGACCAAGGTTCATACGACTTGGTACACCCAATGGATTCAATACAATGTCAACCGGTGTTCCATCTTCCAAGAAAGGCATATCTTCTGCACGTACAATCTTTGCTACAATACCCTTATTTCCGTGGCGTCCCGCCATCTTATCACCCACTTTCAACTTACGTTTTACAGCCATATAAACTTTAGCCAATTTCAATACACCTGCTGGTAATTCATCACCAATAGAAATATTAAATTTCTCTCTCTTATAACGACCAAGTTCTTCGTTAAATTTAATGTTGTAATTATGAAGCAACGTATTGATTAAATCATTCGTTTTTTCATCATTAGTCCATGCAAGAGGGTTTACGTTTACAAAATCAATTTGTGCAAGATTTTTTGCTGTAAACTTCACTGCTTTACCAATCAATACTTCGCCAAACTGGTTTGCCACACCTTGGCTCACTTTATCAAGCAACATGCTTTGCAATTTTTCTTGCAGCATATGCATTAAACGCTCCTCGTTTACTTCGTGGTTCTTTTCTATCTTATCTATCTGAGCTTTCTCACGCACTTTTGCGTTCTTATCTTTCTTAGCTCTTTGGAATAATTTTTTATCAATAACCACACCTTCTGTACCACTTGGCGCTTTCAAAGAAGCATCTTTAGCATCACCAGCTTTATCACCAAAAATGGCACGAAGTAATTTCTCTTCTGGTGTAGGATCACTTTCACCTTTTGGTGTAATTTTTCCAATAATAATATCACCTTCTTTAATGATAGCACCTATACGAATAATACCATTTTGATCTAAATCTTTGGTAGCTTCTTCCGATACGTTTGGAATATCTGGCGTTAATTCCTCTTCTCCTAATTTAGTATCTCTCACTTCAGTTTCAAACTCACTAATATGTATAGAAGTAAACAAATCGTCTTTTACTACTTTCTCAGAAATTACAATCGCATCTTCAAAGTTGTACCCTTTCCATGGCATGAACGCCACTTTCATGTTACGACCAAGTGCAAGCTCACCACCCAATGTAGCGTATCCTTCTGTTAAGAAATCACCTTCAGACACCTTTTGGCCTTTAATAACCGCAGGGCGTAAATTGATGGTGGTCTCTTGGTTGGTACGAACGAATTTGGTTAATTTATAAATCGTTAGTTCATCTTCGAAACTTACTAGTTTTGCAACATCGCTACGCTTATAACGAACATGTATTTCGTTTGCATCCACATATTCTACCACACCTTCTCCATCTGCGTGTACTTGAATACGTGCATCACGAGCTGCTTTACCTTCTAAACCTGTACCAACAATTGGCACTTCTGGTCTAATTAATGGTACAGCTTGACGTTGCATGTTCGAACCCATCAAGGCACGGTTGGCATCATCATGCTCTAAGAAAGGAATTAAAGATGCACTCAAACCTACAATTTGGTTTGGCGCCACATCCATGTATTCTACTTCTTCTTTATCTAAGATTGGGAAATCACCTGTTTGACGAGATTTAATTTTATCATCAACAAAATTTCCTTTATCATCAATATCAACGTTTGCTTGTGCAATTTTTGCAGTATCTTCTTCTTCTGCACTAAGGAAAGTTACCTTCTTCATATCCACTTTACCAGCAGTTACTTTGCGATAAGGTGTTTCTATAAAGCCCATGTCATTTATTTTGGCATGTACACAAAGTGTAGATATCAAACCAATGTTTGGTCCTTCTGGTGTTTCAATAGTACACAAACGACCGTAGTGAGAATAATGTACGTCACGTACCTCAAAACCAGCACGCTCTCTACTTAAACCCCCGGGCCCAAGTGCGGAGATACGACGCTTATGCGTTATCTCACTTAGTGGATTTGTTTGATCTAAGAACTGACTCAACTGCGATGTACCAAAGAAAGAGTTAATAACAGAAGACAATGTTCTTGCATTAATCAAATCTACCGGAGTAAATACTTCATTATCTCTTACGTTCATACGCTCACGTATTGTACGAGCCATACGAGCAAGACCTACACCAAATTGTGCATACAATTGCTCGCCCACGGTACGTACTCGACGATTGCTTAAATGATCAATATCATCTACCTCACTCTTACCATTTGTAAGGGCTACGAGGGTTTTAATGATGGCAATAATATCGTCTTTTGTAAGAACTTTTTTAGTAATAGGAAAATCAAGACCTAGGCGGCGATTGATTTTGTAGCGACCAACTTCTCCTAAATCGTAACGCTTATCACTGAAAAATAATTTATCAATAATACCACGAGCCGTTTCATCATCTGGCGCATCTGCACCACGAAGTTGCTTATAAATATGTTGTACCGCTTCCAACTCAGAGTTAGAAGTATCTTTATTGAGGGTGTTGTAAATGATAGAATAATCACCACTTACTTCTTCTTTTTGTACAAAAACGTTTTTCACTTCTACTTGTAATATAGTAGCAATGTTGCTTTCGTCCAAAACAGTATCTCTCTCTAAAATAATTTCATTTCTTTCAATAGAAACAACCTCACCAGTATCTTCATCCACAAAATCTTCTACCCATGTACGCAATACACGAGCTGCAAGGCGTTTACCAATTTGTTTTTCTAAATTTTTCTTATCTGCTTTTACTTCATCAGCCATACCAAACAATTCTAGTATGTCTTTATCTGTTTCAAAACCTATAGAACGCAATAATGTAGTAACAGGGAATTTTTTCTTACGATCGATGTAAGCAAACATTACGTTGTTAATATCTGTAGCAAATTCCATCCATGCACCCTTGAAAGGAATTACACGGGCAGAGAATATTTTGGTACCATTCGGGTGAATAGACTGACCAAAGAATACACCGGGTGAACGATGAAGCTGACTAACAACCACACGCTCTGCACCATTAATTACAAAAGTACCACGTGGTGTCATGTACGGAATGTTTCCTAAGAATACATCTTGTACAATGGTTTGAAAATCCACATGCTCTTCATCATTACAGCTAAGGCGAAGCTTTGCTTTTAATGGAACGGCATAAGTAAGACCACGCTCAATACACTCATCTATAGAGTAACGAGGCGGATCTACGAAGTAGTCCAAAAATTCCAATACGAAGATGTTTCGGGTATCTGTAATAGGAAAGTTATCTTTAAAACAACGAAACAATCCTTCCACATTACGCTTATCTGGCGTGGTTTCCAACTGAAAAAAGTCTTTA
>JAYTGY010000164.1:0-8933 GCA_043733065.1 Ferruginibacter sp. | reverse complement strand
AAGCCATACAATAAATAATCTAAATATTGTATTTCGGCAATGGGGCGCAAACCCCGCAAAGCCATGCCTATACCTTGTCCCATAATGGTAAGCTCACGAATACCAGTATCAAAAATACGCTCGTGCCCATGCTTTTCTTGCAAGCCACTAAAGCCTTGGTTTACGTCGCCAATAAAACCTAAGTCTTCGCCAAATGCGGCTACTTTATTGTTGTTGGTAAACAATTGATCGAAATATTTATTGAGTATTTCGTAACCATTTACCAAAGCAGAAGTTTCATTAAACTCCGCAGATATCACTGGTACTTTTAATGCAGACTTTGGTCCTTCGTTATACAAAAATGCATCGTAGGTTTTATTGCTTTCTGCAAGCAAATCGTTGTAAAAAGTTTTTACTGCTGTAGCATTTGGTAAATCGTACAATGCAGTTGCCAATGTTTTTAATACATCTCTACGCAAAGGCTCACGCAATGTGCTAAGCAATGTGGCATGTTTTATGGCGCCTTCATCATTGGTGCTTTCTAAAACTGCTACAGTTTCTTCTATGAGTTTTTTTATGGGTGTTAAATATTCTTCCCATGCTTTTTGTTTACTCTGTTTTACAAAAGCTATGGTTTCATCTTCAATCACTTTTATTTCTTCTTCGGATGCTAATGCGTTTTCCAAAATCCAACTGCGCATTTGTTTTATACAATCCCATTCTTTTTCCCAACCAAGTCTTTCCCCAGTTTTATACCGCTCATGACTACCAGATGTAGAATGCCCTTGTGGTTGGGTAATTTCTTCTACATGAAAAATAGCTGGTGTATGTGTTTCTCTAATTTTATCAATGGCAGGTTCTAACACTTCGCACATGCCTGCATAATCCCATCCTTTTAATTTGTAAATATCAAAACCATTTGTACCATTTTGTTTTTGAAAACCTGCAAGCGCATCGGATATAGAGCCTTTGGTGGTTTGGTATTCTTTTGGTACAGAAATACCATAACCATTATCCCACACAAAAACCGCTAATGGCACTTGCAATACGCCAGCTGCATTTATGGTTTCCCAAAAATGGCCTTCGCTGGTAGAAGCATCGCCAATGGTACAAAAACATACTTCATTACCATTATTACTTAATTCAGTTTCGTTTTGTAATGCTGCTACATTTCTAAAAAATTTACTTGCATATGCTAATCCAAGTGCACGAGGCATTTGCCCTGCGGTTGGTGCAATATCGCTAGAACTATTTTTTGTATGTACTAGTGGTAACCAAGCGCCATTTTCATTTACCATTTTTGTGGCAAAATGCGAATTCATTTGTCTGCCAGCACTAAATGGATCGTGGGTAACATCTGTGTCAGCATATAATTGTGCAAAAAATTGTTGCACCGTTGCTATGCCACTTGCAAAAGCAAATGTTTGATCTCTGTAATAACCAGACCTAAAATCGCCGGGTTTAAAAAACTTTGCCATGGCTATTTGTGGCACTTCCATACCATCGCCAAAAATGCCAAACTTTGCCTTGCCAGTAAGCACTTCTTTTCTGCCAAGCAAACTTGCTTCTCTACTTATACAAGCAAATCGGTAATCGCTCAACACTTCATTGCGAAAAGTATCGAAACTTAATTTTTCTGCTGAGGCAGCCTCTAAGTTGTGTAGGGTATCCATATATCTGTAAGTTGCTGTAAAAATATCAATTTTATAGCGGTTTGTTAAAAATGAGTCATAACAATCTCAAATTATTTGAAAACAAAACCTTTTTGTATATTTGTGGTCTTAGTTAAAAACAATAAATAAATGAAAAAACTATTCTTTGTACCAGTTTTATGTGTTAGTGTTTTTTTTGCAAATGCACAAGCTGTAACTAGTGTAGATGAACATGCGGGGCACGACCATGCAAAACCAACAACAACAATGGTTTCGGGTGCTGAATCAAAATCTTCATCAGTTTCTATGGATGTAGCTGCAAATACTCCAAAACCAGTTGTAGAAGAAACCCTTGCACTAAAAGAAACCGAGTTCAATTTTGGTAAAATTCCGCAAGGAAAACCAGTAACCCATATATTTGCAGTATCAAATACAGGAAAAACAGCTTTTAAATTAGATAATGTACAGGCTAGTTGTGGTTGTACTACGCCAGTTTGGGATAAGGAAAAAGTAATAGCAGCCGGTACAAGTTCTGAAATTACAGTTGGTTACAACGCTGCAGCTGAAGGGCCATTTACAAAATCTATTACTATTACTTATAATGGCACACAAAGTAAAGTTATTCAAATAAAAGGGGAAGTTTGGAAAACGCCTACATCTAGTGCGCCAATAAATACAGAATTAAACGATTTGAAAAATTAAAAGTCAAATAAAAAAACAATAAACTTAAAAAACTCAAAAACAAAAAAACATGAAAAAAGTATTATTTTCTCTTACAGCACTAGTTCTTTCAGCAGCTGCATTTGCACAAGTAAAATCTGATGATATTGCTAAAATTAAAGTAGAAACAGTAGAGATGGGTAAAATACCACAAGGTATTCCTGCTCCTGCAGTATTTACAGTAACTAACATTGGTAAAACCGATTTAATTATTGAAAGTGCATCTCCAACTTGTGGTTGTACAATTGGTGATTATACAAAAACACCAATTGCTCCAGGTAAAACAGGAACAATTACTGCTACTTATAATGCAGGAGGTGTAGGTGCTTTTGAAAAACATATGAATGTAAAATTTGCAGGTGCAGAAGATATGAAAAGCATTACTATTAAAGGTGAAGTTTTGAGTGCTGATGATTATGCAAAAGTAAAAGGCGGTATTCCTGCTGCTCCTACTACTCCAGCAGTAGTAGCAACTCCAGTAAAAGCTACTGCAGCGGTACCTGTACCGGCAGCTTCAAAAAAAATGGCAAAAGTAAAAGCAGCAAAAAAAGTAAAAACAGCGGCAACTAAAGTAGCTGCTTAATACTAAAAATAATAATTATAAAAAACCTTCGCTGATGCGGAGGTTTTTTTGTTAGATTGCATGTCAGTTGGCTGAGAGCAGTTAGCAGTGTGCAATTTGAAGTGGACAATTAAGCTGGTAAAACAATTTAGCCATTCAACAATAAAACAATTTAACCATTCAACAATAAAACAATTTAGTCATTCAACAATTTAATATGCAATACAATTACGGAATGATAGGCCTCGGCACAATGGGATGCAATTTAGTTTTAAACATGAGCGACCATAATTTTAGCGTAGCAGGTTATGATAAAGATGCTAAGAAAACGGATAACTTAGATAAACTTGGCGATGGAAAAAATGTAAAAGGATTCAATGATGTGGCGGCATTTGTACAATCTTTAGAGTTGCCCAGAGTAATCATGCTACTCGTACCAGCTGGGCCAATTGTAGATGCGGTGGTGAATGATGTAAAACCATTTTTGGGGAAAGATGATATTATTGTGGATTGCGGTAATTCGCATTTTACAGATACGCAAAGACGCATTGATGAACTGGCAAAAGAGGGTTTACATTTTTTCGGGCTTGGCGTATCTGGTGGAGAAAAAGGTGCAAGGTTTGGCCCAAGCATAATGCCAGGTGGCAATGTAGATGCTTATAAAAGAATAGCGCCAATGCTAGATGCCATATCAGCAAAAGTAAATGGAGTGTCATGTACAGCCTACATGGGCACAGGAGCAGCTGGGCATTATGTAAAAATGGTACACAATGGTATTGAATATGCTATTATGCAAATGATAGCAGAAACATATCATCTACTAAAAAAATATGCAGGGCTTAGCAATGAAGAATTGCATACTGTTTTTGATACATGGAATAAAGGAAGGTTACAATCTTTTTTGTTAGAAATAACAGCAACCATTTTTACAGAAAAAGATGACTCAGGTGATGGAATGCTTGTTGATAAAATAAAAGATACGGCCAAACAAAAAGGAACTGGTGCATGGATGAGTCAAGATGCAATGGCAACGGGTTCTCCCATACCTTCAATAGATGCATCTGTAACTGCAAGAATTTTATCGTCTATGAGAGATGATAGAGCAATAGCTTCAAATATTTTTAGCGATATAGAATTTAGTGTTGCAACAGATGATAAAGCTGGGTTTATAAAAATGATGGAAGATTCATTGTATGCTGCATTTATCATCACTTACGCACAAGGTTTGGCTATGCTAAAAACATCATCGGACAATTACAAATACAATACCGATTTAAAAACAGTTGCAACAATATGGCGTGGTGGTTGTATTATTCGTGCAGCTATGTTGGAAAATATAATGATAGCTTATGAACAAGAGCCAGCATTAAAAAATATTTTGAATAGTCAACATTTTAGTGAAGTTATAAAGACTTCGCAGGCATCGTTAAGAAAAGTTGTACAATTGGGGGCGCATGTTGGTATTCCACTACCATCGTTTGCTGCTTCATTAAATTATTTTGATGCATATAAAAGTGCATGGCTACCAGCAAATCTTATACAAGCACAAAGAGATTTTTTTGGTGCACATACTTATGAGCGATTAGATAAGGAAGGAGTTTTTCATACACAGTGGGGGTAAAAGCATTGTTTGTTATTTGATTGTTTGTTGTTGAATTGTTTGGTGTTTGTTTGTTTGTTTGTTTGTTTGTTGTTAGGTCGTTTGTTGTTGCATTAACTTTTAAAAAAATTGAACTTTAAAATACGCTTCGAATTTAAAAAATTAGCAGATTAGCACATTAGCAAATCAGCACATTAACAAATCAGCACATTAACAAATCAGCACATTAACCCATTATGGAATCTATAAAAACAAACCCCACCATCATCACCATATTTGGTGGCTCTGGCGATTTGACTTGGCGAAAGCTTATACCTGCACTGTATAATTTATTTTTAGATAATTGGCTCAATGAAAAATTTAGCATTATTTGTACAGGGTTAGAAGATACAAAGCAAGAAGATTTTATTAGCCGCTTACAAAATGGTGTAGATCAATTTTCTCGTAGAGGTAAATCTGAAAAAGAAAAATGGAATGTATTTTCACAATTTATTAAATACAAAAATGCAGATTTTACCAAAATAGAATTTTATGAAGAATTAAAAAATGAGGTAAACGCATTTGAAAAAAATGCAAATGGTATTGCTCATAAATTATATTATTTGGCTGTAAACCCACAGTTTTTTGCAACTATAGCAGAATTGCTAAATGAAAGTGGTTTGGCGGCAGATAAAGAAAATGCAAGATTAATTATTGAAAAACCTTTTGGTACAAATTTAGAAACGGCTAGAGATTTAAACAAAAAATTGCTTTGCATATTTGATGAAAAACAATTGTACAGAATAGATCATTACCTAGGAAAAGAAACTGTGCAAAATTTATTGGCATTTCGTTTTGCCAATGCCTTATTTGAACCTACATGGAACAGAAATTATATAGACCATGTACAAATAACCGTAAGCGAAAAAATTGGTGTAGAAGATAGAGGTGGTTATTATGATAAGAGCGGTGCCTTAAGAGATATGATACAAAACCATGTAATGCAATTACTCTGCTTGGTAGCCATGGAACCACCTGTAGCATTTGAGGCAGATGAAATTCGTAGCAAAAAAGTAGATGTATTGCATGCAGTAAGAAAAATAAAAAGAGAAGATGTACATGATTATGCAAGTCGTGGTCAGTATGGTGCAGGCTGGCAAGAAGGCACACAGGTAAAGGGATACAGAGAAGAAGAAAAAGTTTCTCCGGAATCTAATACAGAAACATTTGCTGCTTTAAAATTATTTATAGACAACTGGCGCTGGAGTAATGTGCCTTTTTACATACGAAGTGGCAAGCGAATGCAACAAACCATGAGTGTTATTACCATTCAATTTAAACCTGTACCTCATCAATCATTTCCTGAAGAAGCTATAGAAAATTGGCAACCGAATAAAATAATTATCAACATACAGCCTGATATGGGTATTCGCATTCGTTTTCAGGCAAAAAAGCCTGGTTTGCAAATGCAACTAAACCCTGTTGATATGTTATTTAATTATAGCGATACTTATACTGCTGGTGTGCCTGAAGGCTATGAAACGTTATTGCTTGATGTGATAGAAGGCGATGCCACTTTATTTATGCGTGCAGACCAAGTAGAAGCTGCATGGGATGTGGTAATGCCAATATTGAGTGTATGGACTAACAATCCATCTATAAATTTCCCTAATTATGCCGCAGGTACAAATGGTCCAGAAACAGCTGAGGCAATGATTGCAAAGACGGAAGACAATTGGATGATGATTGGGTTTGATAAGAAAAAATGAGTTGAAGGTTGTTGAAAATTGTTTAAAAGGTTGAAGGTTCAAAGTTGAAGGTTATGAATACAATTACACATTTTGATACACCCGAATTATTAGCTATAGCCGCTGCAAATTATTTTGTAAAATTGGCAACCGATTGTATTGAGAAGAAAGGAAAATTTATCGTAGCGCTCTCGGGTGGTAGTACACCAATGGCTTTATATAAATTATTGGGTTCTCTAAATTTTAGTAATCAAATAGATTGGAAAAAAGTGTTTATTTTTTGGGGAGATGAAAGATGTGTGCCGCTAGATAGCAGTGATAACAATGCTTTCAATGCAAAAAATGTTTTTCTTAATAAAATAAAAACTCCTTCTAAAAATATTTTTGTAATACCTGTAGATGAAACGCCAACAAACGCTGCCATTTATTATGAAGCCACTATAAAAATATTTTTTAAAACAGATAAGCCGGTTTTCGATTTAATTTTATTAGGCATGGGCAATGATGGTCATACGGCTTCCTTGTTTCCTTACTCATCAATTTTGCAAGAAAAAAACAAATTGGTTAAAGAAGTTTTTTTAACCGAAAAAAATATATGGCGTATTAGCTTTACAGCCCCTTTAATAAACCAAGCATCGCATACTTTATTTTTAGTTGTAGGCAAAGCAAAAGCTTCTATGCTAGATATTATTTTAAACGGAGAAAAAAATATAGAGAAATATCCTGCGCAAGTGATTGAAGATGCGGAGTGGTTTGTGAGTGTATAATATCTATTTTACATTTAATGCACCAAAAACAATATGCTCTAAGTACCCCTCTATATCTTTGGGGTTTTTCTTTTTGCTAAAATCGCTGAGGCGTGGAAGGTGTTGCATAAAATAATATTGCATGTGCGCTGTTTCTACCAATGTACTAGCTAGCGATGCTGGATATTTATATTTTGGATTATACTCTTTAAAAAGCAATGCAATTCTTGCACATAAATCTTTATATGGTTTAAATAATAATTCTTTATTATTCTCATCCACATCTTTACTTAAGTATGTTTTACTTCCTTCTGCAATGGCTATGTAAAATAAGGCTTCTTGGTCTAGCTCACTAAAAACAGCAGACGCATTGTCTTCCCATACCAAAATATCAATCAATTTTTTTATTCTTTCCTCAGCGCTCTTTACATTATTTAGTTGAAAAATTACTTGAAACTCAATAAACGACCAATAACAATCTATTAAATAAATAAGCAACTTGTGTTTGTTTTCAAAATAGCGATAAACTGTAGCTTCTGTACTACTCATTTCTATAGCCAATTTTTTAAATGTAAACTGTTCATAACCTAAATCTACTATCATTTTTACAGCCATTTTTATTATTTGCTTTCCTATTTCAGTTCCTTCAGGGTCTCTCAAATAAAGATTGGCATTCATTTTTACTTTAAAATCTACTTGCATTGTTCAGGTATTAAGAGACAAATATAGGTCATTATTGATAGTAACACATACTTTTTAGCTAATTAATTATTATTTATAATAGTATTGCTATTATTTAAAATAGTTTTATTATGTTTGCATTTTAATAAAGAAAATGGCAGCAATATCTACATTAACATCCGCATTAATAAAACTGCATAAGCTAATTATGACAGATAAAAGAGATGTAAGCTCTGTATATTTCTTTGCTATTGTAGGTGGCTTAATATCACTAACACTACCATTGGGCATACAAACCATCATTAGTTTTGTAATGGCAGCTACGCTTTCTACTTCCATCATTATACTTATTGCTATTGTAATATTTGGTGTTTTTTTAAATGGGTTTGTACAAATAAGACAGTCGCAAGTGATTGAACGCATAAGGCAAAAATTATTCACGAGATATGCGTTAGAGTTTAGCAGTAAAATACCGCAAATAAATTTGCAAGAAATGGATAATTACTATTTACCTGAATTGGTAAATCGATTTTTTGATATTCCTGCACTAGCAAAAAGTATTGAGAAATTATTAGTTGACATTCCTACATCTATCATTCAAATTTTATTGGGATTAATTTTACTTGCTTTTTATCATCCTGTATTTATTGCATTTGGAGCATTTGTTTTGGTAGCTCTCATTATAATCATCAGTATTACTTCGCCAAAAGGTTTTGAAACCAATATGATTTCTAGCGATTATAAATATAAAACTGCAGGTTGGTTGCAAGAAGTAGCTCGTGGTTCAAAAACATTTAGGTACAGTAAGGGTTCTGCATTACACATGAAAAAAAGTGATGAATTAATTAGTGAATTTTTGGAAACCCGCACATCACATTTTAGAATATTAACCACACAATATTGGAGCCTCATTATTTTTAAAATATTGATTGTGGCCTCCATGCTAATTGCAGGTACTTGGCTATTACTCAATCAACAAATAAATGTCGGCCAGTTTATTGCTGCCGATATCGTTATCATTCTCATTATTAACTCAGTAGAAAAATTAATAGCTACCATGGATAACGTATATGACAGTCTCACCTCTATAGAAAAATTAAGCAAAATTGTGGATTGTAAAATTGAACAGAGTGGCAATTTGGATTTTAAAAATACCACAGTATGTTGTGTACGTTTTAATGAAGTTGGCTTTGTATATCCCAATGGCAGCATGGCTTTGAAGCATGCTGATTTTCTTATACCAAATAATCAGGTGGTATGTATTAC
>JAYTGY010000163.1:0-6271 GCA_043733065.1 Ferruginibacter sp. | reverse complement strand
TTGTCATTATAAAGTTTGTTCTAATAGTGATTCAATTTGTATAAAAGATATTTTTTGTACAACGCCATCACCAATGCTGTTTAGCAAAACAAAATTTATGGCATCGCCAGCACGTTTTTTATCTTTTTTTAAGGAAAAAAGCACTTGCTCTTTATCTATTTCTAAAGATACTGGCAACCCATATTGTTGTAATATTTGTACCAATTTTTCTTTAGACACAGATTCAAAATTATTTATTTCTTCAGAAATTTTTGCCGCCATTATCATCCCTATACTTACTGCATGCCCGTGAGGCAAGTTGTATAAATTTTCTACAGCATGTCCAAATGTGTGTCCAAAGTTTAGTAAATATCTTTCACCAGTTTCGTGTTCATCGTTTACTACTACTGCCGTTTTTAAGGCTACATTTTTTTCAATTAAAGCAGCAATGGCATTTTTATTTTCAAAATAATAATCAATATTATGTGCAGCCAATTCATCAAACATAGCCGCATCTTTTATACAAGCATGTTTTATTATTTCTGCAAAACCATTTATCCATTCTGCTTTTGGTAAGGTTTCTAAAAAACTAAAATCGTATAAAATAAATTGAGCTCGATAAGTAGTACCAACCATATTTTTATACAAACCAACATTCACGCCATTCTTTCCTCCAATAGCTGCATCCGTCATTCCAAGAATTGTTGTAGGTACCAACCCTAATTTTATGCCACGCTTATAAATACTGGCTACATAACCTGCCATATCTGTAACCACGCCGCCACCCACACCTACAAGCATAAAGGATTTATCAATATCCATTTCTAGCATTTGGCTTACAATACTATCAATGGTTGTTTGTGTTTTATTTTTTTCTGTACCACCAATTTTTAATACTGCATAGTTTTTAAACTTTTGCTCATGCAATGTATAAATGGTTTCATCTGTAAGGATAATAATTTTTTCTTGTTGATGAAAATTTTGAATATCTTCAAAATCTGCATCCATAATTGTTTTTACTATTCCGCCTTCTAATGCTGTTTCTATAATTTTCAAACTTATATTTTTATAATTCTACATAATAAAATGCACTGTAATCTATTTTTTTAAAATTATTTATTCAATACCGTTCCCACATCATTCATTACTTTATTTTGATGGTTTATACTTTCCATATGCACCGCATCAAAATATTTTACCAAAAACTCTTTGCTTAATGTTAACGCATTGCCTTTTGCCAATGCCCTTTCCAAAATTTCGTTCCACCGAGCCGTTTGCAAAATGGTAAGGTTATTTTGTTTTTTATATATACCTACTTCATCGGCTATTTTCATTCTCCTATTAAGTAAACTTAGCAATTCATCATCTACTTGGTCAATTCTTTCTCTAAGCAATGTTAATTCGGTAGCATGATCAGTATCACTTTTTACACGCCATACTAAATCATCTAACATTATCGATAAAACTTGCGGTGTTATTTGTTGCTTAGCATCGCTCCAAGCATTATCAGGATCTATATGTGATTCAATAATCAATCCTCCAAAATCTAAATCAATACTTTTTTGTGCCACCATTTGTAGTATATGTCTATTACCACAAATATGAGATGGGTCACAAATCAACAACATTTCCGGAAAACGCCTTTTCATTTCTATAGCCAAATGCCACATTGGCGCATTACGATATTCGGTGTTGCCGTAAGATGAAAATCCACGGTGTATCATACCAATATCTTGCATACCTACTTTCTGCAGACGCTCTAAGGCACCACTCCACAATTCCAAATCTGGGTTTATCGGATTTTTTACAAGCACAGGAATATCAACTCCTTTTAATGCATCGGCTACTTCTTGCACAGAGAAAGGATTTACAGTAGTACGAGCACCAATCCATAAAATATCTACACCATGTTTTAAAGCTTGCTCTACATGTTGGGCAGTTGCTACTTCCACAGTTGTTGGCAAACCAGTTTCTTTTTTTGCAGTGGTAAGCCACTCCAATCCAATTTCACCAATACCTTCAAACAAACCAGGTTTTGTACGGGGTTTCCAAATACCAGCACGCAATACATCTATTTTGCCAGTGGCGGCAAGGTCTTTTGCGGTTTGCAAAACTTGTATTTCCGTTTCTGCACTACATGGTCCACTTATAATGAGGGGTCGTTTGTTCCAAACTTCACGTAATTTTTCCTTCATCTATTCTTTTTATACTATTATTTTAAAATTTATTATTAAACATTTCAAAAAAGAAAACTTTTTCAAAGTACAAAACAAAATCACCTAATAAGCAAATGGTCTATTGCTTCAAAGTTAACAACTACCAGTCGTAAAAATAACCAATTGGTATAAAATAAGAAAGCCACTCTAGAAAACTAGAGTGGCCATTATTACTTAAAAGTAATTATGCGTTTGTAAGAATTACTTCTTTACAGCTTCAGTAGCAGCACCTTTTACAGCTTCTGCACCAGCAGCAGCAGCGCCTTTTACAGCTTCAGTACCAGCAGCAGCAGCACCTTTTACAGCGTCAGTTGCAGCACCTTTTACAGCGTCCATTTTAGAAGCAGCACTAGTATCAGTAGCAGCTTTTGCAGATGTGTCAGTAGCAGCTTGTTCAGTTACTGGAGTTGTTGCTTCAGTTGCTTCAGCTTTTTTTTCTTCGCAAGATGTGAATGCGATAACTACAGCTGCGATTGCAAGAAATTTTTTCATTTTGATTTGTTTTTGAGTTTTTTAAATTATAATTCAATAGTTAATACGCAAACGAAAAAAAGGTAACCCAATTCTAAAAAAAATATTTTAAAATTATTTTTTGGGTTACTAAAAGCTTTATTTTGTATTAATAAATAAGATTCATTGGTGAGTACATTAGAAAAAGACAAGATTTTACTGGAAGGAATAGCTGCAGAACACAAAGATTCTATAGAGCAATTGTACAAGCAGCACTATAATATGGTACAAACCATGGTTATAGCCAATGCGGGTAGCAAAGATGATGCGGCAGATTTGTTTCAAGAAACGGTTATTGTACTCTTTGAAAAGGTAAAAACTGGCAATTTTGAGCTTACGAGCTTATTGAAAACTTTTATTTACTCTGTAGCTAGGCGGTTGTGGCTAAAGAAATTACAACAACAACAACGATATACTTCTCAGCCAGATGGTTTGGAAGAAATTGTACCAGTAGAAGATGAAATAGAAAATCATTTGAAAATTCAGAATGATTTTGTAATAATGGAAAGTGCCATGAATAAGATTGGAGAACCTTGTAAAAGTTTATTGCAAGCATATTATCTTCAAAAAAAGCACATGAACGTTATTGCGCAAGAGTTTGGATATACCAATGCAGATAATGCAAAAACACAGAAATATAAATGCCTAGTGCGTTTAAAAAAACTTTTTTTCGCACAATATAAAAACACGGAATAATGGAAGATACTTTATTAATGGACGCTGCTGAACGCTTTGCAAGAGGCGAAATGAGTGCCGAAGAAAAAATTTATTTTGTAGATTTAAGAAAAAATAATCCAGAGCTAGACCAAGCTGTGGTGGAGCAACTTTTCTTTTTAAATCAATTAGATAACTATAGCAGTACAAAAAACTTTAAATTAGTTTTAGGCGAAGTAGAAAATAAATTGATAGCAGAAAAATACTTATCTCGTACCATGCCACAAACACAAGGCAGACTTGTACAACTTTGGCATAGATACAAAAAGGATATTGCTGTAGCAGCTTCTATTGCTGGTATCGTTTCTATTTTTGTTGGAACAATAGTTTCTTCTGTTACTAAAGATGGAGATAAAAATATAAAACCACTTGTAGAAAAGCTTAATGCATATGAGAAAAAAACTCGTAAAATTGAAACACAATTAAATCAATTACAAGCTGGGAGTAATAATTCTATTCCTGTTAAAGAAAAACTTGATGCTCGTTTTAGAGCTACTGGTTTTATGATAGATGCTACAAATAATTATATTGTTACCAATGCACACGTTGTACAACAAGCAGCCAATCATCTTATTGTAGAAAATAATAAAGGTGTAGAATTTGATGCTACCGCTGTTTATGTAAATATTGATCAAGATTTGGCTATCATTAAAATTACTGATTCTAGTTTTAAACATTTGCCAGCTTTGCCTTACAGCATAAGGAAATCTGGTGCAAACCTAGGCGAATCCATATTTTTGATGGGTTATCCTAAAGCAGAAATTGTGTATGGCGAAGGTTATGTAAGTGCAAGAAATGGTTATAAAATGGATAGCACTTTTTGCCAAATTAGTACGTCGGCAAACGAAGGTAATAGTGGCTCGCCTGTAGTTACCAAAAATGGAGATTTAATTGGCGTAATTACTAGTAAAGAAACTGACGCAACTGGTGTAGTTTTCGCTATTAAATCTGCTTACATTTATAAAGCAATTAATGAAGTAAAAAAACAAAAGGAAGACGAGAAAATAATAATAACATCTGCACCATCTCTTAAAGGACTTGATAGAGAAACACAAATAAAGAAAATGGAAGGTTATGTATTTATGATAAAAGGTAACTAAAAAACTAAAATTAAATAAAAGCCGCTCAGAAATGTAGCGGCTTTTTTGTACAAAATATTTTTTAAAATTAATAACTTATTATGCATTCAAAATTTGATAAGCCTGCATCTAGCACATTTGCTGCGGCATTACTAATTCTAATTTGCAAATTATTATTTTGCTTAAGATCTGGCATTAAATCTAAAACTTTTGCATAAACAAATTTACCATTTGCTTTGTTGGTAATTTTTACAATAGTGCCTTGCGATGCTGCATTATGTAAGCAATAGTATTTCCCATCTTCCCAACCACTTGTGCTTTTAAATACGCCAGCAGTACCGTTAGTTTCGTTACCGCCGTTGCTATAAAGCGGTTTAAAAACACCACCTTTAAAATCTTTTGCATCTGCTTCTTCCGAATTAGCATCTTCATCTACTTTGGTAATAATTGGATCTTTTTTTGGTTCTACTACTACTTTTTGCATCACCGCTTTCTTTTCCGTTTCTTTTTCTACTACAATCGGTTTTGCTACTTCTTTCACAGGAGTTTTTGCTATTTCTTGCACAACAATTGGTTTTGCAACTTCTTTCACTGGTTCTTTTACAACTATTGCTTTTGGTTTTACTTCTTTTTTTATTGGTGCTTTTTCTTTTACAACTGCCACTGCTGATTCGCTTTTTACCATAGCCATGGTTACACCATTTTGCGAAAGCGAAGACAATTCTTTTTTAACTTTTAAATACCCAATGATTAAATTTTGTCCAGGGCTTACCACATCATCTTGCAAATTGTTCCATATTTTTATAGAAGCAACTGGTACTTTATTAAAACGAGTGCTTAATTGATACAATGTTTCTTTCGCTTCTACTTTATGGTAAACAGGTACAGCTGCTTCATCTGCGGCTACAGTATTGTCTTGAATAAAATTTGTCTTTAAAGGTATTTTAATAACCTGCCCTATACTCACACCTTTTTCTAATAATAAATTATTATACGGTGCAATTTCTTTTGGGCTAATATTGTATAATCTTCCAATGCTATAAAAACTTTCTTTTGGCGCAGCGGCATGGTTTAAATATAAATTACCAACTGATCCATTTACCATTAATGAACCTTCTTGCGCTTTTGCAAAAAATGGAAGCGCCAGCAATAAGAATAATATTTTTTTCATAATCGAAAATTTTCTTTTTTCTGTTTCTAGATTAATTACAGAAATAACTGTTACAATAAGGGGTAATAATTACTGCAAAGATGCGAAATTACTAGCATTAAAATACTAGTTTTTTGTAACTATAGTTTTTGCAAAGTATAAGTCAATATTATTTGCACTCTCCTATTTTTGGCTCTGCCGTTTGCTGTAGTATTGGCTGCTATAGGGAAATTAGCCGCTTTGCCAAATGCAAAAATATTATTCTTTAGTATTGGCGATTCTAAAATAAAATAACGCATCACTGCTTCTGCTCTATTTTGCGAAAGTATGATATTTCGGTCATTGGTTCCTGTATTATCTGTATGGCCTTCAATATCAATTTTTATAATATTTCTTCCTTTAAATTTTATTAGCAGATTATCTATTAATTTTTTAAATGCAGGTTTTAAAATAGCATTATCTGTTTCAAAAAAAACGGTTGGTACAGTTATGGTATCGATAATAAACTCGGCTGCATCTTGTTCTTCTTCTACCTCGGTTCTTTCTGTATGCCTTAAATGTTGTGCATATATTTTTTCTATATTCTTATCATAATTGCTACAAATTTTTTCGGGAAGTACTGA
>JAYTGY010000162.1:0-13768 GCA_043733065.1 Ferruginibacter sp. | reverse complement strand
AAAAGTTGGCATCCGTTTTATTCGAACTCATTTATTAAATTATTTCCATAATGCATTTGGATATTCCCCATTTGTAATAAGCGCATGCAAACTTTCTTTTACACCTGGTGCATCTTCTTTATAGGTTACACCAAACCACTGCGATGTAGTGCTTATTACATGTATAATACCTTCAAATTTTTCTACAAAATGGCTTGCCACAATTGGAATAAAAAATTCTGCTTTTATATTATTCATATTATCTTTAGGAAATTCGGCAAAAAGAATATCTGTTAAATTAAAAATAGACGGATGAAAGCACCAAAAATTCATAGACACATTTGTATCATCAGCTAAAGGAAAAAATTGTTCATTTTCTTCATAAATAATACTGCCATCTTTTCTATAAATTTTTGTACGCTCTGTAATTGTAGTTAGTACATTATTTGCATCTACATCACACACACCTCTGCTCACTGTACCATGCTCACTCAAAGTATTGGCAAGTCTATAACCGATGATGGCGTTTTCTTTTTGTGTACATTTTTCTTTAAGAAATTTACCAGCTTTTTCAAAAGCATCTTTACCATAAAAATCATCTGCATTTATTACCGCAAAAGGTTCTTTCACGGCATCTTTTGCGCATAACATTGCATGGCCCGTGCCCCAAGGTTTTGTTCTATCTGCTGGTAAATAATTTTCATCTACAAAAGAATCTATTTCTTGATAAACATAATCTACAGCAATTTTGCCTTTTAACTTTGGCTCCATGGCTTCTTTAAAAACATCTGCAAAATCTTTTCTAATAATAAAAACCACTTTACCAAACCCAGCTCTAATCGCATCAAAAATAGAATAGTCCATTATTGTTTCACCATCCGGACCAAAGCCTTCAGTTTGTTTCATGCTGCCATAGCGGCTTGCCATTCCTGCGGCTAATATTAAAAGTGTAGGTTTCATTTCTTATAATTATTTTGCAGTTGCAAAAATAGTTGAATTGATTCATAAAAATTGTTAGTCAATCTAATAAATAACAGAACAATGTTTCTCTCTACAGATAATATTTCTTTTGATAAATTGGAAAGTAGTTTTCTCAAAGAAAATGACGTTTCTGTAACTGTATTACGTTTAGATAAAATTCACGATGAAGTTTCGGGCAATAAATTATATAAGCTACATTATTTTGTAGAAGCCTGTTTGCAAACCACAAATAAAACAATAATAACCTTTGGGGGCGCATATTCTAATCATTTAGTAGCTACTGCATTTTTATGTAAAGAAAAAGGAATAAAATGTGTAGGAATTGTAAGAGGAGAAGAACCAAAAGAATTGTCGCATACATTGCTACGTTGCAAAGAACTTAGCATGCAGCTTCAATTTATTAGCAGAGCCACTTATAAAAATATACAAGATGAAGAAACATTAAAAAAATTACAAAATGAGTTTGGAGAATGTACGATTGTGCCAGAAGGTGGTTATAACAATGAAGGAGCAAAAGGTGCATCGCTCATTATGGATATATTAAAAAATGAAACGTATGCACATGTATGTACAGGTGTGGGCACAGCAACAACTCTAGCTGGTTTATTGATGAATAATAAAAATAATTCACAAATAATTGGCGTGCCAGTTATTAAAAATATGACAGATATAGAAGAAAGAATAAAACAATTAACAAGCCATTCATATAAAAATAATTTATCTATTTTTAATGATTATCCTTTTGGAGGATATGCAAAATTCAATAACGAATTATTAGATTTTATGAATCGATTTTATATCGACTATAATATTCCTACAGACTTTGTTTACACTGCAAAAATGATGTTTGCCATTTTTGATAAAATTAAAAATGGATATTTTAAAAGAGGCTGTAAAATTGTTTGTTTGCATACTGGTGGTTTGCAAGGCAATAAATCTTTGCCTCCCAAAAGTTTAATTTTTTAAATAGTTTTTAACAGCATATTATTTCCCAAACAAGAATTAAATGGTTTTTGCAATTATATTTGCAACAGTTCCAATTTATATGAAAAAACAGTTTTTAATTATTTTTCTTTTGTCTTCAATTACAACTATTGCACAGCAAAAGCCTTTGCCAGTTATAATGGTAAAAAACATCAACAATAAAATTATTGTAAGTTGGGTAAACGATTATACAAAACCCATTACCACACTTAATATACAACGCTCTTACGATAGTTTGAAAAATTATAAAACTGCTGGCAGTGTGCTTAGTCCACAAAGTAGAGAGAACGGTTATGCTGATGTAAATGTGCCATACAACAAAATGTATTACCGAGTTTTTGTAGCATTTGAAGGTGGTACCTATGCTTACTCCAATATAATGCGACCAGTAAAAGATACTACAAAATATGACATTGCCGCAGAAGAAAAATACCCTTGGATGAAAGTAGCCAATAGAGATTCAGGTTTTATTGAAGCGCCTGCAAAGCCTACTATTACGTATCCTAGTTCATTTATTTTTACTGCAAAGGATAATAATATTATTATTCATTTATCGGAAACCAACACAAGAAAGTACTCTGTAAAATTTTATGACGAAACAGAGAAATTTTTGTTTGAAATAAAAAGAATAAGGGAAGATTACTTGATAATAGAAAAAGTAAATTTTGTACATACAGGCTGGTTTAATTTTGAAATTTATGAGGATGGAGAATTATTAGAGAAAAACAAATTTCAGATAACCAAAGACGCCAAGAAATTATAAACTTACTATTTCTGGCAATATATATTCAATACCAAAAACCTTTTCGAAATTGTTTTTTATTTGTTGTTTTACCATTTCGTAATTTACTTTTTTACCCAACTCTTTTTCTATAGAAGTTACTTGCTTATTTACAATACCGCATGGCACAATATTGTTGAAATAACTTAAATCTGTATTTACATTAAGCGCAAAACCATGCATAGTTATCCATCGGCTACAACGTACGCCAATGGCGCATATTTTTCTTTCTTTTCCTACTATATTTGGTTCGATCCACACACCAGTTTCACCAACGCTACGTTCTCCTACTATGCCATACTCTGCTAACGTTAAAATAATTACTTCTTCTAAGTTGCGCAGGTATTTGCCAATATCGGTATAAAATTTTTCTAAATCGATAATGGGATAGCCAACTATTTGTTGCAGACCATGAAAAGTAATATCGCCTCCCCTATTTGTTTTAAAAAAATCGATGTTGTTTTTTACCAGCTCATCTTCACTCATTAAAACATTTGCCATATCGCCACTTTTGCCAAGGGTGTACACGGGTGTATGTTCACATAAGAGAAAATAATTTTGTGTATCTAATGTTTGGCTTAATGATGGGTCGTTTCTAACGGCAGATTTTATGGCAACGTTTTCTTGCAATAATTTTTCTTGGTAATCCCAAGCAGATTTGTAATCTATTATTCCTAGATCTTTAAAGAAAACGGGCTGCATAAAAGGTTTGTTATTAGTGTACAAATATAACTACGATGTAACAAAGGTTTTTTGTTTTAGGTTATTTTTAACCAAAAAATGAGGGATGTTTATCTTTTCGAAACACTTTCAAACTTTTCAAAGAAAGGTTAGTGCTTTATAAATTGCCTCTTGCTTTATGAATTGCCTCGTGCTTTAGCACGAGGATAAAAAATTGAAAAAAATATTTGGGCTTTAGCCCATTTTGCATTTCGGCTTTAGCCAAGAGCATTACCTAGAGTTCAGAATACTATATTCTTATTGTAGAATATTTAACAAAAAAAAATCTTTCTTCAAAATAATAAAGTCATATGGCTAAAGCCGAAATACATTTTGGGCTAAAGCCCATCTCGATTATAATTCTTTTCTCCGTCCTAAAGGACGGAGCTATTCAGGACGGAGCTATTCAGGACGGAGCTATTCAAAGGATAAAATTTTGAAATTTATATTTCTGCTGATCTTGTTTTATTGCTTAACAACATTAACTTAACAACTTTGTATCACAATCACATTTATAACAACAATAATCGATAAAAGATGAACATTGATATGCCGTTGAACGGAGCGTCGCCAATGAAGCTCTATCAGGGCGTTTCGGCTCGTAACCAAAAAATAAAACAACAAATCATCTTCAAATATCAATAGATAATTATATTTATCATTTTACTAACTATTTCTATCATTATCCATTACCCAATTATCCATTATTTCCCTACCTTGCAGCCCTAAAAATAGCATAATGGATTTTTTAAAAACATTACAAATTTCTGCTTCTAACAAAGGCGTTTCTACAGGACTAAACTGGGTAAAATCTAAAGGAGAAAAAATAACATCCTACTCGCCTGTAGATGGAAAAGAAATAGGAACGGTGGTAGGTGCAGATAGATTTGCATACGATAGCGTTGTAGAAAAAGCGCAGGAAGCCTTTGCGGAATGGCGCTTGTGGCCTGCTCCTAAGCGTGGCGAAGTGGTAAGACAAGTGGGCAACGAACTCAGAAAATACAAACAAGAATTGGGTACACTCGTAAGCTATGAAATGGGCAAGAGCCTACAAGAAGGTTTGGGCGAAGTGCAAGAAATGATTGATATCTGCGATTTTGCTGTGGGCCTTTCCCGCCAATTACATGGCTTAACCATGCACAGCGAAAGACCTGGGCATAGAATGTATGAGCAATATCATCCGCTGGGGATTGTTGGTATTATTTCTGCATTTAATTTTCCTGTAGCAGTATGGAGTTGGAACAGTATGCTGGCGTGGGTTTGCGGCGATGTAGCTATTTGGAAACCGAGTGAAAAAACGCCTTTGTGTGGCATAGCTTGTCAAAATATTATACAATCTGTTTTCAAAAAAAATAATGTGCCTGAAGGTGTATGTGGACTTATAAGCGGAGGCAGAAATGTGGGCGAATGGATGAGTGCAGATACTCGTGTAGCGCTTGTGAGTGCTACAGGTAGTACACTCATGGGTAAGGCTGTAGCCGCTACGGTAGGGCAAAGGCTTGGTAGAAGTTTGTTAGAACTTGGTGGCAACAATGCGATTATTGTGTCTAAAGATGCAGATATAAATATTGCTATTACGGCTGCGGTGTTTGGTGCAGTTGGTACGGCCGGGCAACGTTGCACGAGTACTCGCAGACTAATTATTCATGAAAAAATATACAATAAGTTTAGAGATACTTTGGTAAATGCGTATGCACAATTAAAAATTGGAAATCCGTTAAATGAAAAAAATCATGTAGGTCCAATTATAGATAAAGATGCAGTGAATAATTATTTACAAGCGATAGAAAAATGTAAAGCCGAAGGTGGAAACTTTATTGTGGAAGGCGGTGTGCTTAAAGGAAAAAATTATGAGAGTGGTTGCTATGTAAAACCATGTGTAGCCGAAGCTAAAAATAGTTATGCCATTGTGCAGCACGAAACATTTGCGCCCATACTTTACATCATGAAATACAAAACAATGGAAGAAGCGATAGCGTTGCAAAACGGAGTACCGCAGGGGCTTTCATCGTCTGTTATAACTAATAATTTACGTGAAGCAGAATTATTTTTATCTGCTGCGGGGAGTGATTGTGGTATTGCAAATGTAAACATTGGTACATCTGGCGCAGAAATAGGTGGTGCATTTGGTGGCGAAAAAGAAACTGGTGGTGGTAGAGAAAGTGGTAGCGATGCTTGGAAAATTTATATGCGCAGACAAACAAATACGATTAACTATAGTGATAAGTTACCGCTAGCGCAGGGGATAAGGTTTGATTTATAGGCCTCCCCAAACCCCTCCGAAGGAGGGGCTTAAGACTCTGGCAACTCGAAATTTCTTTGTAACATCAAGCATTGACAATTCAATTTTAATAAAATAAATAAAAAATTAAACACAAATAAAATATATGAATAAAATCACATCACTAGCATTTGCACTTATGCTAATTTGCTTTTCGACATTTGCACAAAAGGGAGAGGTTCCAAAAAATTGGCATCAGCTAGATCCTGCAACCACAGGCTATAATGGCATTAGCTTGCAAAAAGCGTATGACCTTATTAAAACAAAAAAATTAAAAAGTAATCGTGTAATTGTTGCCGTTATTGATAGTGGTATAGACACTTTGCACGAAGATTTGAAACCTGTGCTTTGGACCAACCCAAAAGAAATACCTGGCAATGGTATTGATGATGATAAAAATGGTTACATAGATGATGTGCATGGTTGGAATTTTATTGGTGGTAAAGACGGTCGTAATGTAAAAGAAGATAGTTACGAAGCAGCAAGGGTTTATCATAATTTGAAATCAAAGTGGGACGGTAAAACTGCTGCTGACGCTACATCTGCAACGGATAAAATAGAATTTGCAAACTTTGAACGTGCCAAAGAAAAAACGGTTGGAGATGTAAATCCTATGCAGATGAAGCAAATAGAATTTATGATGTCCAAAATTACTGTAGGAGATTCTGTGATTCGAAAAGAACTTGGCAAAGAAGAATATACTGCAAAAGATATGGAAACATACAAACCGACTAATGCAGATGCAAAAATGGCGAAAGGGATTTTGGAAAGTATTTCTAAAGCCAATAATTCTACTGATATTTCTAACAAACAATTGATAGAAGAATTAAGCGGTGAATTAAGAAAAGGTGATGCGGTAAAAGAAGCACCAAAAGCTTTTAGAAAAGAAATTGTAGGTGATGATGAATCAGATATTAATGATCGCAATTATGGTAATAATGATATAATGGCGAGTACGCCTTTTCATGGTACACATTGCTCAGGTATTATTGCTGCCGCACGAAACAATGGTAAAGGTGTAGATGGTATTGCAGACAATGTACGTATAATGATGGTGCGTGCCGTGCCTGATGGTGATGAGCATGATAAAGATATTGCAAATGCTATTCGTTATGCAGTTGATAATGGTGCGCAAATTATTAGCATGAGTTTTGGTAAAGATTTTTCTCCTGAAAAACAATGGGTAGATGATGCTTATCGCTATGCAGCAAGTAAAAATGTTTTATTGGTGCATGCAGCTGGCAACGATTCTAAAAATGTAGATACCACTTTTAATTTTCCAAATCCGTTTTATATAGATGGAAAAGGAAGGGCAAATAATATAATAACCGTAGGTGCTAGTGGCGATAAAAAAAATGGTGGACTTACGGCTTCATTTAGCAATTATGGTATTAAAGAAGTAGATGTATTTGCACCAGGTGTAAACATAAACTCTACTATACCTGGTGGAAATACTTATGGCAATGCTAGTGGTACATCTATGGCTTGCCCTGTGGTGGCGGGTGTTGCAGCGTTGTTGTTAGAATATTACCCAACACTTACTGCTGTACAATTAAAAGAGGCTATTGAGAAATCTGCAGTAATTTCTAAAGAGAAAGTAAATAACCCAGAAACAAAAGAAAAAGTATTATTGAGTACACTTTCTAAAACTGGTGGTTTTGTAAATGCATATGAAGCGGTAAAATATGCTGGTAATATGAACGCAAAAGTTACTAAAAAACCCATTGTTATTCCACCTACAAAAATTAAGAATACTAAGAAAGGGTAATAGCTAATTCGATAATGTGCTAATTTACTAATTTTTATGTAATCGAAATTTATAATGAAATTCAACCGTTTTGCAGCTGCAAAACGGTTTTTTATTTTAATTATATTTCATAATGAAAATGTACTTTTACAAAAATTAAAACCATGAGCCAACCAACTACCAATAATAGTTATTTTGAAAAATACACTTCGCTTGTAAAAGAAGAAAATATTAATGATGCATTCAAAAATCAAGAAGTAACATTTCAAAGTTTTTATGATAAAATATCTGAAGAAAAATCTATGTATGCATACGCAGAAGGCAAATGGACATTGAAAGAAATGCTACAGCATATGATAGATACCGAAAGGATTTTTAGCTATCGTGCATTAGCCATTGCTAGAAAAGAAACCGCTACTTTGCCAGGTTTTGAAGAAAATGACTATGCAGATAATTCCGATGCAAATAGAAGAACTTGGGCATCTTTAGTAGAAGAAATGACGACTGTAAGAAAAGCTACACAACTGATGTTTGCTTCGTTTACAGAAACGATGTTGAATAATATTGGCAAGTTTAGCAGTGCAGAAGGCTCACCGCTTAAACTAGGATTTATTTCTGTTGGACATGTTTATCATCATATAAAAGTAGCGGAAGAAAGATATCTTTAAAATAAAAAATCCCTTGCATTTATTACAAGGAATTTATTATTATTTCATTTTATACCTATAAATGGCATCTATATTTTCTTCATTGTTATGAATAACAGCCAGGTCTTTTACCAACCCATCATCTAAGCCATATACCCATCCATGTAAATGCAATTCTCTTTCTGACCAAGCTTGTTGCACAATAGTTGTTTTAGCTAAATTTCTTACTTGTTCAATTACATTTAATTCTGTAAGTTTTTTTGCTCTTTCTTCTTCGTCAGTTATAGCATTTAGTTCATTTGCGTTTTTATGAAATATATCTTTGATATTGCGGAGCCAATTATCTACATAGCCATGGTAAGTGTTTGTCATAGCAGCAGCTATTCCTCCACAACCATAATGCCCACAAACGATGATATGCCTTACTTTTAAAAATTTAACCGCATATTCTAATACACTTAATAAATTTGTATCTGTATGAACAACTAAGTTAGCCACATTTCTATGTACAAAAATTTCTCCACTCTTTGTATTGGTTATTTCGTTTGCAGGTACACGGCTATCGCTGCAGCCAATCCACAAATAATCAGGCGCTTGCCCTGTAGATAATTTTTTGAAATAATCAGGGTCAGAAAGTAATCTTGTTTGTGCAAAAATTTTATTTCCTTCTATTAATTTTTTGTAGGCTTGTTCCATATTGTCAAAAATACTTATTTACTAAAGATTCTGAGTATTTATCTTAATTAAAAATACTATTGTTTTAGAGTAAGAAAAAAAGTGAAATAGAAATAATAAATTTTTAATCATAAAAATTCACCTTCCCTGTTTCTACATCATATAAGCCGCCAATTATTTTTACTTTTCCTGACAATTCAAGGTCAGCAATAATTTTACTTTCCTTCCTAATTCTTTCTATTGTTAAATGTACATTTTGTTCTGATACTTTATTTACAAAAATACTATTACTACCATTTCTATCATATAAAATTGATTTTTCATTTTCTATTGCAGGTGTTACTTTATTTAAAAGTGTACTAAGGTTTCCTAATTTTACATGGTTACACGCCCCAATTATTGCCCCACATTTTGTATGGCCCATAACTACTACTAATTTTACGCCCACTTCGTGAATAGCAAATTCCATACTACCTAAAATATCTTCGTTCAAAATGTTACCTGCTATACGTACACTAAAAATATCGCCTAGGCCTAAATCAAAAATATGCTCGGTAGTTGTACGTGAATCTATGCAACTCAACACAATTGCACAAGGATTTTGGCCAAAAGAAGTAGCATTTACTTGATGCTTTAAATATTTTTCTGTCCAGTTTCCATTGACAAATCGCTCATTCCCTTTTTTCAAAATCTCTAAAATGGCTTCGGGCTTTAATTTCTGCTGTGTTTCTTTATCAAGCACATTTACAAATTGTATTCTATCTTCTAATTGATAATGGTTTTTCAAACCAAGAATATTTAGCTGAATATTTTTTTCAACAGAAATGGTATTTTTAAAATCATCAATTATTTCTAATACATCATTGTCTATAAAGTCAGAATAGGTAGCATCAATAATTACTTTTCCATTGTTTGGCACACTCCACAAAGTATCTTTAATAGAAGCCTTATTTAAAAAAGAAACCTGGTTAGACAGTTCAATTCTCATCGTTTCATCTAGGTGTAATGTTTCTTTTTGCAAAACAAAAGGGTTTTTAAAATTGCTTTTAAGCAGATAAAAAACACTAATAGCTAAGCCAATTAATACTCCAATAAGTAAGTCTGTAAATACTATTGCAATAATTGTAGCAACAAAAGGCACGAATTGATTTAAGCCTTTTTTAAACATATCTTTAAACAAAGAAATTTTGGTAAGCTTATAACCTGTAATTAATAAAATGGAAGCCAAAGATGCCAATGGTATTAAATTGATAACAGGACTTAATAGTAAAATACTCGCCATTAAAAATAAGCCATGCAAAATGGTAGATAATTTGGTTTCTGCACCAGCATTAATATTTACAGAACTCCTTACAATTACTGAGGTAATCGGAATACCACCTACCAAACCAGATAACATATTCCCAATTCCTTGTGCTACCAATTCTCTATTTGGAGATGCTTGCCTTTTGTGTGGGTCAATATTTTCTACTGCCTCAAGATTTAATAAAGTTTCTAATGATGCTACAATAGCAATGGTTAATGCAACCATCCAAACCTTGTAATTGCCAATACTCTCAAAATTTGGTAACGTAATTAATGAAGATATTCCATCAAATTTTGGAATATTTACCATGTGTGTATTTCCAATATAAAATTGAGGAAAATAATTTTTAAAAATTAAATTCAAACCTACCCCAAATATTACTACAAATAAAGATGCAGGGAAAAATTTTACTTTTTTTAATGAGGTTTTGTCCCAATAAATCATTACCAAAATAGATAACAAAGAGATGATAACAGCTCCCCAAGAAAAATAAGAAAATATACTTAACAATTCTGAAAAAGTATTTTCTCCATCTTTCTGAAAAAATGTAAAATCATCTTCAGTATCTCTATCAAAACCTACAGCATGAGGAATTTGTTTTAAAATTAAAATAATTCCTATTGCGGCCAATAAGCCCTTAATTACGTTTGATGGAATATAGTTTGCAATAAATCCGCCTTTTGCTATTCCTACAATAAGTTGCATCACGCCCGCTATTACTACTGCCATTAAAAAAATATTAAAATTTTCTAATTGCGTTATTGAAGTTAAAACTACAGCTGCCAAACCTGCCGCAGGCCCGCTTACACTTGTATGTGAGCTACTTAGAAAACCGACAACTAACCCTCCAATTACGCCTGAAATAATACCTGATAATAATGGCGCTCCACTTGCTAATGCTACGCCTAAGCACAGTGGTAATGCTACTAAGAATACTACTATACTTGCTGGTAAATCATTTTTTATTTTTGAAATTATATTTTTATTCATTTTTTCTATTTTATATTTTCTTGAAAATTTGTGTGATTAAATATCCTTTTGCACTTATTAAAAAACAGGCATAATTAAAATAATGTTCGCTGCTGAAAATATGATTGCTCTAAAAGGTTATCGCTTTTAAAATAATAGTTATTAAAATGCAATTCCTTAACGTTATTACTTACAGTTTATAATATTTTAGAATTACAAACAATTCGTTACATTATTTCGCTAACTGAAATACAAACATAAACGCTCAGGCATCATGCATTAATTAAAAATAAAGGAAGTTGGCAAAAAATTGCCGAGATATTATATAAATTTATGCAGCTTTTGGGGGCTGTATTTCATCCTCTGTATAGGGATGGATATTAAGTACAGTATTTACACACAAAAACTTGTGGTTATTGAATAAAATATATTGATTATTGATTATACTAGTGTTATCATCAAAGATTTTTTTTTGCTCTTCTTCCTTTTCTTTACTTTCTTTTTCTTCCTCAATAGGGGTATCTTTTATATTCTTATTAAAAGCTATTTTTTCAGTAGCATCAAAATAGGCAATTACCTCAACAATATTAAGATGAGATACAACAATGATAAAAGACAAAAATATAGTAATTATAAATTTCAAGGTACAAAGATAAGTTTTGCAATCTAAAATTTTTCGTTAATTATAAAAATGAATGAATTATTAACAATAAAAAAGTCGAATAATTTGGTAAAATAAAAAATATAATAGATTGACGTTTAAATAAGGGTATAAAGAAGGTAAGAATAAAAATAGGAGAAAATATTCGCATTGAAATCTTATTGCTTATTTTTTATACACTACTTTTTAAAATAACAAATTGTATATTTACAGTTATAGAAAAAGTAATACGTAAAATCATTAAAAATGCACCCTGACGATAGCAATGAAATTGCAAAAAACATGGAAGTAATGTCTATGTTAAAAGATTTTGTTGCAAAAACTGTAGATAAAGATTTATTAAACCCAGATGATTGCTGGCAACCTACTGATTTTTTACCCGACTTTAGTAAAGCAGATGTATATGAAGAAGTAAGAAAATTGAAAGAACGTACTGATTGTATTCCCGATACTGTTATTACTTCTTTAGTAGGTAATATGATTACCGAAGAAGCTTTACCAAGTTATCAAACTTATTTTAATTTGGTGGTGAATGAAGAAAGAGATCTCACCAGCACCAATGGCTGGGTACGCTGGAGCAGGGCTTGGACAGCAGAGGAAAATAGACATGGCGATTTACTAAATAAATATTTATACCTCACCGGCCGTTGCGATATGAAGGCGGTGGAGCAAACTATACATCGTTTGATTTCCAATGGCTTTAATGCTAATACTAACAACGACCCATTTCAAACCATTGTATATACTTCGTTTCAAGAAAGAGCTACTAAAATATCGCACACCAATACAGGAAAATTGGCAGATAAAGCTGGCGACAATACACTATCCCGCATTTGCAAAACTATTGCCGGTGATGAAGCAAGGCATGAAAAAGCTTATAAATCTTTTATGTCTAAAATTTTTGAAATAGACCCAAGCGGTGCATTAAAATCTTTTGAGCAAATGATGCGTAAACAAATTGTAATGCCTTCGATTTCGATGGGCGAAGGTTCAAAAAAGCCCAATATGTTTGCCGATTTTTCTGCTATTACACAAAAAATAGGAATATATACATCGATGGATTATGCAAATATTATAGATCATCTTGTAAAATTTTGGAAAGTAGAAACCTTAACCGGCCTGCAAGATGGTGTAGCCAAAGCGCAAGATTATTTGTGCAATTTATCTGCTCGTTATAAAAAAATTGCAGAGCGTATGAAACTTCCAGAAGAAGTAGAATTAATGTGGTTGAACAAAAAATAAAGCATCGTTATTTTGCTAAATTTCTCAATGCCACCCATTGTTTTAGCATATCTCTAGCTTCTACTGCAGGGTAACCCAATATTTTTTTACCGTCAACAAAATCACTCATCACGCCAGAGCCACCACCTACTTGTACGCCATTGCCCAACGTTACATGATCTGAAATACAAGCTCCACCACCTACCACAACGCCATCGCCCAAAGTTACAGAACCTGCTAACCCACTAGCACCTGCCATTATACAGCTACGCCCCATTTTGCTATTGTGTCCTATCTGCACTAGGTTATCAATCTTGCATCCATCTCCCACAATTGTTGCGCTAAACTTCCCTCTATCCACGCAACTATTTGCGCCTATCTCTACCCCATTCCCAATTATTACATTTCCTATGTGCTGTATTTTTATAAGCCCTCTCCCGTCTGGCGAAGGTCTAAAACCAAAGCCATCTGCACCAATTGTTGCATTAGGGTGAAGAATACAATAATCACCAATGATAGATCGCTCTCTTATCACAGTGCCAGACCATATCGTAGTGTTATTGCCAATTACAACATCATCCATAACAGTACAATTTGGGTATAAGATTACATTTCCCCCAAGTCTTACATTTTTCCCAACATAGCAACCTGCACCAATTTTGCATCCCTCACCAATTGTAGCGGTGCTATGTATCGTTGCACGAGCATCAATATCAGTTTCAAAAACTGGTGCAGCTGGCACAAATAATTCTAACAATTCTGCCATGGCTATATCAGCATTTTTTACTTTTATGAATGCTTTATTTTCGCCTGGCT
>JAYTGY010000161.1:0-9779 GCA_043733065.1 Ferruginibacter sp. | reverse complement strand
GATTGGCGCAATATATCTGGTTGTGTTTGCATTGTTCCTTAGGACGCCTTTTTAAAATAGGTTTTAATTCACTTCGTGAATTTTTTATCGCCACGAATTACACAAATTTACACGAATAAAAAACCATTAGTGAAAATTTGTGTAATTAGTGGCAAAAAAATAATTTATTGCGTATTCTAGCTCGGCGAATTACTAAACCCTGTTATAAACCTTGTGTGATCTACTTTTTCTTTCATTACGCTTTTTATATCTAGCAATAATTTTTGTATCTCTTCTTCTTTCAGGCCATCGTAAATACCACGCACACGGCGGTATCTATCTACAAGTGCAAAAAATTGTGTGTGTATAAATTGGTCGGCAATATTTTGTGCACTATCTGGTTTTTGATTATCTATTATGTATCCAACCCTTGCCATTTTGTACAACGAATCTTTACTGCCTGTTACAAAATTCCAATTAGTATTTTGTAGGTTTTGTGTAATAGGCGCATTGCTCATAGAGTAAACGCCATCATCGTTTTTTATCAATAAACCATTTATCATTTTTTGCTCGTATGCCTTTAGCACGGGTACACTATCAACTTCTGGCATGCAAGTATGTGAAATAATCATAAAATCATTTTTGTCTTTGTATGCATCATATACACGACGCATGTTGGCATTCATTTTTGGACAAATTCCTGCACAAGTTGTAAAAAAATATTCTACCACATACACTTTATCATCGGTTTCTTTTTGCGAAATATTTTTTCCATCTTGATTTACAAAACTAAAAGCTGGCACAGCAGGATTAATAACACCCAACGAAGATGCACTAAAATCATAATCCTTCATTACAAATGCAAAAAACACTGACAATAAAACAGCGAAGAAAATTATATAGAACCAAGATTTTTTACTCATCTTTTAATAAACTTTAGAAAATTTACAGAGTGCGCTACACACAAAATGCATTTTAAGTCCCCCTGTGGGGGATTTAGGGGGCTTCAAACCCGTAACCCACAACTTACCCCAAAGTTACGAACCTATTTACAAAGCAGTTTTATTATTTGCAACAATATTGCAAAAATTATTACCTTTGGTTTTCAAATGAATATTAAAATAAACTGGGACGGCCTAGGAATTGCCACATCGCTAATATGCGCTATACACTGTATCGTACTGCCATTAGTGCTTACGAGCCTTCCATTGTTTGGTATAAACATTGTACATAATCATTTGTTTGAGTGGTGTATGATAATACTTGCCTTTTGTATAGGGGTTTATGCATTGTTGCATGGTTACAAAACCCACCATAAAAATATTTTACCAGTATTACTTTTTACTGCAGGTTTTATTTTGTTGACAGCCAAGCAGTTTTTTTTAACCGTAGAAAATTATTTTGTAGCACCTGCAGTTATTTTAATTATTAGTGCGCATTTTTACAATTATACTTTGTGTAAAAAAAGTAAATGCGCTTCTCCACATCATGCGCATTAGAAGTAAAAAATTGTTTACTTTCAAATAAAAATTGTTATGCAAAAAATATTCGTAATACTATTATGCATTTTATTTTCTTCAAATACATTTTCACAATCTGCAGATGAGCAAAAGATAAAAGATGCCATGGCAGAACAATTGAATGCTTGGAACACCGGCGATATTGACAGATTTATGGAAACATATTGGCATAGCGATTCGCTTATGTTTATTGGCAAAAATGGACCAACCTACGGCTGGGAAAAAACCAAAGCAAATTACAAAAAAGGATATCCTGATACTGCCGCTATGGGCAAATTAGATTTTGAAATTATAAACATGAAACGCTTATCTGTGATGTATTACAGCGTTGTGGGCAAGTGGCATCTTAAAAGAAGTATTGGTGATATTGGTGGTGCTTTTACGTTATTGTTTAAAAAGATAAAAAAGAAATGGGTGATTATTCAAGATCATAGTAGTTGAAATGTGCAGATTTGCAAATAAGAAAATTTGCAAATAATGAACACTAGCTTTTTTTTTAAAATTTAAAGATTAAGCTATTGCAAATGTTTGATTAATAGAATAAAGCTTATTGGGCTATTTGCATATCTGCACATTTGCCTATTTTCTAATTAATCTCTATTGCTTTCCACCTTTTCTTAAAATATTTAAATAAGAAAAAACATCCAATTATAAAAATGATGTAGTAAATAATATTTGTAATACTCGGCGTTGTTTCAAACAAACCATATTTAAGATAAATACCAAAAAAAATATTTATCATAAGCCATAAGATTATTGAAGATGCAGTTTGCATGATCAGCACTAAAAAATTTCTTGTTTCCTCTTCCATTCCCATAGAGCGAATTTACTTAATTAAAAGCGCATTAAAATCACTGCTATCGCCATTAAAAACATTAAAGTCCACATTGGTTCTTATACCCGTTACATGGCCGCTTTCGCTGTGTTGCCAAAAAATCCAATTGCGATCTATACGTGGTTTGTCTTTTACCAAATAATGTGCTACCCATAGCGGATAATCATCAAACCTTCCAGTTAAAAAATTTTTATAAAAATCGGCGTTACAATAAATGATAGGTTTTACATTGTATTTTTTTTCTACCATGGTAAGCCAATCTGCCACACGCTGTTGCAAATCTAAAATAGATGCGCCATTTACTTGCTCTACATCCAACACTGGCGGCAAATCTCCTTTTTTCAATTTTACTGTTTCTATAAAATTAGCCGCTTGTAGTTTTCCGCTTTTCGATGCATTAAAAAAATGATAAGCACCTCTTGCCACACCCGCTTCCTTTGCAGATTCCATATTGTCTCTATATTCATCATCTACCATATTCGTACCTTCGGTAGCTTTTATAAATGCAAAGCCAATGGCAATTTTTTTTACTTGCATTCCTTTTACCAATTTCCAATCTACATCTTGCTGATGGTGGCTTACATCAATTCCATGTATTTTATAATTGGTAGGTATATCTATACCAAACTCGCTGTAATGCGTAAAAGGGGGATTTAAAAAATGCTGCTTTATATAAAATGTAATTGCTGCTAGCAATGCCATTATTATTAGTGGTATTACAATCTCTCTACCAAAATGCTTCACTTTCTTTGCCATAAATACCGTTAGTCTTTGGCTGCAATATTAAGAACAATGATGCATTGTTAAATGGTTATGTTGTTAAATTGTTTGCATTTATTATTTTAGATTTCATTTTGCAAAAAGCGTAAATGCTAAAACTATCTATTCAAATATTCAATCGGATTTAGAAAAAACATTTTCTTCCATCCTTGTGGAGATTTATCTTTACGCCAAAAATAAGGCAATATTGAATAAATAGAATAATGCAAATGTGCTGGTTTACCTTTTGCGTTTCCGGTAGTGCCGACCTTGCCAATGGTTTCTCCAACGTTAACCCAAGAAAATGCTGTAGTATTTATTTCTTTTAAATGAGCATAATAATGTAACCGCCATTTTGGACCAATTACAAGAATAACATTTCCACCCAATTCATTTTGCCCAGTATTAATAACAATACCGCTTGTAGCTGATATAACATTTGTTCCTTCTTTCGCAAAAATATCAACGCCTTTATGTGTTACAGATTTACCCCAAGGATAAAACCAAAATGAATTTTGAGCATAACTATTTTTAGAAGCTCCTTCAACAGGAATTGAAAAATTTTGAGGAATTAATAAACCCATAAATAAGACAACCAATAAAGCGATCGTTATTTTTTTGAAAGTTTTCAATTAATAATGGTTATTGTTTAAAAGGTTATTAGGCTGTAAAATAATATTACAAAGCCGATAACATTTGAATAATTTAACCAATTAACAATTTATTACCGAACAAACTGCTTCGTAATCGTTTTACCACCCGACATAACTTTTACAATATACACAGCTTTTGCCCAGGTGCTAAGAGCTACATTTACTTTCGCCATGCCGTATATAAGCGAAATATTTTGGTTGAAGATGCGCTGTCCTAATTTGTTGTAAATAGCTATAGTTGCGGTTTCATCATTAAAATCGTGTAACGAAATTACAAAAGGATTAGTGACAGGATTTGGGTAAATATCAATACCTCCTTCGCCATTATTAGGCGGAGGTGGCGGTGTACAACTTCCATCACTCACGTCCGTCGTTTTTTCTGTACTATTATTTTTTGTAACCAACCACAAACCAGGATCCACCAAAACAGTATCTGCTTTAAAGCCGAGCGAACGAATAAATGTTTCTCCATTTGTATTATTATCTAACACAATTATTTTTTCTTGCGTTGCATTTTTAAATTTTAATGCAACAGGCAATTTAAAAAAAGGTGTTATGTTAGGCATTGAAGTAGTTTGCGATAATTTAATGCTTACACAATTTGTATCTAGCACATTCCATTTTACTTGATAGCTCGGAAAACCCTGCCCAGTGTACCATTGGTCAAAAAAGTATGTAAGATTTTTTCCGCTTTCTGCTTCTATATTCCTTTTAAAATCTGCTGTGGTAGCATTACCATAAGCCAAAGCAGGGTCTTGTTGGTATCGTCGCATTGCTTTAAAAAAAACATCGTCGCCCACAATAAACCGCAGCATAAATAATAAATAACTGCCTTTATTATAACTCAATCTACCACTAAAAATTTGGCTTAGGCTTGTAGTGTCTTGCACTTTTACAGTACCACCAGGTTGCGATGTAATGCTATTAATTAAATTTTTTCTGTAGGTTAATGAATTGGCAGGATATTTTATTTCTAAATGAGAATAACCAAGGTAAGTTGCAAAACCTTCGTTTAACCAAATATCTTCCCAGCTGTTACAAGTTATTTTATCGCCAAACCATTGGTGTGCTAGCTCATGTGCCATCAGGTATTCGCTAGTGTTTATTACAAAAGTAGATGTTTGATGCTCCATGCCGCCGCCCCAACCAAATTGCACATGACCATATTTTTCTTTTATAAAAGGATAAGGCCCAAAGTTATTATGATAGTATTGCATAGCATCTAGCACAAGTGGTGTATTTGTTTGCCACACTGCTAAATTTTCTGGATAGCAATATGTAAGCATAGGCAAACTTACCGTGCCTAATTGTACGCTATTATTAAACGTAACATAATTTGTTACTGCCATACAAACCAAATACGACGCAATAGGATAACGATGTTTCCAATGTGCTCTTATTTTATTGCCAGGCAAAGCTGTTTCGGATTGTAACAATCCATTACTTGCAGCTTTATAAATATTTGGATTGGTAATAAAAACATCTACAGAATCTGCTTTATCATTTATACCATTTTTGCAAGGCCACCAATCACGAGAACCATAAGATTCACTGAGCGTCCACATTACAGGCGTACCTGCATGTACATCTTGTATGAAAGAACCAAAGCCAGAATTATTGGGCACACCTTTGTACCAAATACTTACCGAATCTAAAACACCAATATTTATTGTTGTTGGAAAATTTATTTGAACTGTATTTGTTGTTTGAGAAAATGTATAATTAGTGTTGGCTTTTTTTATACTATCAACTGTAAGTGTATTCATCAAATCCAATTCGATGGATGATGATGAAGAAAGCATTTTAAAATAAACTGTTACTTTTCCATTTATATATCGCACCGCAGGATCTACTTCCCACTCGCATCTATAATATTTTACATCAAAATTTTCTGATGCAAAAGATTCTGCCACAAAACCTCTAAATTGATTTTGATGTGCTTGCATTTCCATTCTTGCTATGGATTCTATATCATCTTTTTCTTGACCATAACAAAACTGTATAGAAAGCAACAAAAGTAACAAAATGTGTTTCATAACTAATATTTACAATATTGAAAATGATAACGTTTTTGCAAAGATAATATTATGTACGAAGCTAATCTCTACCTATATTTAACTGAAAATAAAAAATAGGTTTTCCTTTGTTAAGCTTTCTAATATATTTAGACATGCTTTTTTGAGTAAATCCCTAAAGCATTCAGGCTAATCCACTATCATCAACTTCGCATAATTCAACATTATCTTCTTCTCCCCATTAGTTTCAAAATTTATAGTCGCTATAGGATTGTGCGCCGCACCTTCCATTTTTGCAATTACGCCAAAGCCAAATTTTTGATGCTCTACTTTTTGCCCTTCGGCTAAGTCTCCAGTATTGCTTGCTACAAAATTATCTGAAATGGTATGTTCTTTTGTTTGTGGCCTTGCAGGTGTAGCATACGCAGGCTTTGCAGTTTCTTTTTTAGCAAACATACTTCCTTGGCTACCACCAGTATTTTCAAAGCCCCTACCCATACGCTCAAATGCGCTACCACGGTTGCCTGCGCTCGATGCATTGTTTCTTGCAGCTGCACCAGCATAACTTTTATCTAAATTATCTTCGGGCATTTCATCTATAAACCTGCTCGGTTCATTTTGTTGCAATTGCCCAAAACGATAACGAGCATTGCTATAACTTAAATACAATTTTGCTTTTGCCCTTGTAATGGCTACATAAAATAAACGGCGCTCTTCTTCCAATTCTTCTCTGCTATTTATTGCCATGGCATTGGGGAAAAGTGTTTCTTCCAAACCACCTACAAATACCACAGGAAACTCCAAACCTTTCGCCGCATGTATTGTCATTAGTTTTACTACATCTTGGTTTTTATCATCGCCTTGGTCGGCATCGGTAAGCAAAACAATTTGTTGCAAATATCCACCGAGGCTTTTATCACCCACTTCGCCATCTTCTTCATTCATTGGCGTTTCGGTAAATTCTTTTATAGAGTTGAGCAACTCTTGCACGTTCTCATATCTTGCTAAACCTTCCGTAGTTTTATCATTAAACAATTCTTTTACCAAACCGCAATTTTTGCCTACTAAAAATGCCAAGTCGTACGCATTTTTTTTTGGCATTTCACTTTGAAACATTTTTATCATCGTTACAAAGTTGTCTATGGCTTCAAGCGTACCAGCTTTAAAACCATACATGGCAGCATTACAAGCCACATCCCACATGCTTAGGTTTTGATCATTGGCAAACAACACCATTTTATCTATCGTGGTTTTTCCAATGGCACGTACAGGATGATTAATGATTCTCTTTAGCGCTTCTTCATCTCTCGGGTTTACCACAATTCTTAAATAACTCAACAAATCTTTTACCTCTTTGCGTTGATAAAAACTTACGCCCCCGTAAATACGATAAGCAATGCCCATGCGCCTTAGCGATTCCTCAAAACTTCTACTCTGTGCATTGGTTCTGTATAAAATAGCAAAGTCTTGGTTAAAATAATGGTTGCGCAATTTATTTTCTTGAATAGCATCTGCCACCATTTTTCCCTCGTCGTTATCCGTCATGGTACGCACGAGTTTTATTTTTTCGCCTTGGTCATTATTGGTAAATAAACTTTTTTCTATTTGCCCTTTGTTGTTGCCAATTATTTCGTTGGCTACACTCAATATATTTTTTGTGCTTCTGTAATTTTGCTCCAGCTTCACCAGCTTTACATCATCATAATCTTTTTCAAACTGCAAAATATTTTCTATCGTTGCACCTCTAAAACTATAAATACTTTGTGCATCATCGCCCACTACACACACGTTCTCGTGCATAGCGCCTAAGAGTTTTACGATTTCGTACTGTGCGGTGTTGGTATCTTGGTACTCATCTATCATGAGGTACTTAAATTTCTTTTGATATTTACTTAAACTTGCAGGTACATTTTTTAAAAGGATATAAAACTTGAATAATAAATCATCAAAATCCATGGCGCCGTTTTTGTAACAACGCTTTGCATAGGCATCATAAATTTGTCCAATCATGGGGCGGTTTGCACGAGCATCTTCTTGCTGCAATGCATAATCGTTTGCATATTCCGCAGGGCCAACCAATCCATTTTTTGCAGAAGAAATTCTATTGTAAACCACATTTGCTTTGTACTGTTTATCATCCAAATCCATTTCTTTGATAACTGTTTTCACCACACTCTTTGCATCGTCAGTATCGTAAATCGTAAAATTGCTTGGGTAGCCAATGTTGGGTGCTTCGTTGCGGAGTATGCGTGCAAACACACTGTGAAAAGTACCAATGTATAAATTTCTTGCTTCGCTGTTTCCTAAAATTCGCTCCACCCTTTCCTTCATTTCTTTGGCGGCTTTGTTGGTAAATGTAAGTGCCAAAATATTAAAAGCATCCACACGGTGATGGCTCATCAAATGCGTAATCCTTGTCGTCAACACTTTTGTTTTTCCGCTACCAGCACCCGCAATAATCATTATCGGCCCGTCTTTGTGCAGCACCGCTTCTCTTTGCGGCTCGTTCAATTCATCTAAATAATTCGGCATTTTACAAAGATAAATTTTAATGGTGGGATTTGGAAAAATGTTACAAGTTGATGAGTTACGGGTTTAAAAGTTGCGGGTTACGAGTTGGGTGCTACGAATTGGAAAAAATCTAAAATCAGCAATCAAAAAATCAAAAATTGCTTTTGGGACTGTGGGCAGAAAATCATTGTTCAGCTTTTGTCCTCTGCCCGTCTCCAATCTTTTTGCCTCAAAGGCAGGCAATCCCGCATTCATTGCGGGACCGCCTAAGCAGCGCAGCTCTTGGTCTTTTTGGTTTTCAATTTGGCGAAGCGATGATTGTTGCGAGTGCTTAGAAATTTATTTAAAAAATTATTTGCAGAATGATAAATATTTATTTTTTAGGCAATCCAACTTTTGCAATCACTTCATTGGCTTTTACAAGCTTTTCAGGAAACAAATTTTTGCCCCTTAATCTTTCAAGAGACTTGTCGATTTTTACAATTGGCAATTTGCTTTTGTTTAATTTATCTATTGTTGTCATATTGCAAATTTAACTTGATTGTGGCATTGGCTTTGAATCTTCAAAAGGAACAATTTTCAGCCTCATATCATTTTTCTTATTAAAATGCCTTGATATTTCTTGTGTTAAAGTTTTATAATTATTATTTTTCCCGTCATCGTAATAAAAAATCTTTATTGATTTACAATTTTGATGTTCAAAAATCATATTAAGCATTACCCTGTCTGATAAACCACATGAATGGCCCATTATAAAAACTTCAAAAGTGTTATCTGAGTTAATAAAACTAGCAATTTCTTGATAATTTTTTGTTTTGAAATATCCAAATGATTTCATGTTATCAAGAAAACCATTATAATTTGTTTTTTCCAGTACTTTATAATGTTCGTCCATTTCGTCACCAAAACCAAAAACCAGAGGGTTGTATTTATTTTTTACCTCACCATGGATAAATATATTTTTAAAGTAGTAACTACTCAAATTTTGTAAGTAATTATTTATCGTTTTTGTATAATTGAAATTTAAAATTAAACCAGAGTCAGGTTTTCTCATTATAGTAGGTGTAGGATTAAAATCCGCTTTAAAAATTTCTAAAATATCAAAATTCATGGAAGTGGGTGGTAATGTATCAAGATATTCTTCAAGTTTATTTTTTAAATAGTCCATTCCCTTATTCAATAAATCTACGGCATTATTTCTTGCTTCATCATGTCCATTTAATGTTGAAAGACCTAGCAATTTTTTATAAAATAAATTTTCAATATCTACCCAATTTTTCTCAGCATAAAATAAACAGATATCTTTTAAAAAAGGGTATTTAAAACTAAAAGAAAAGGGTGCTTTATTTGAAGCATTTGCAACCTCCGTGTTTAAATAATTTTTCAACTGTTCTTTATGAGGGTTGCTATCTTTTAATTCTTCTATACATCCAATCACATCAGATGACAAGGTTGAATAATTGACCCCTGAATAAATATTTTGTTGCGCTAGAATACCCTCATCTTC
>JAYTGY010000160.1:0-9775 GCA_043733065.1 Ferruginibacter sp. | reverse complement strand
AGTATGGGCGGGCATGGCGCTATGTTTATTGCTTTTAGGCATTCAGAAACATTTGGAGCTTGTGGCAGCATGAGCGGTGCATTAGCTGTTTCTGTTATAAACAAAGGATATGATTTAAATAAACGTATTGGCGATTTTTCGGAAACCAATGAATATTATAAAAAGTGGAGTGTACTAAATGTAATAGAAACAAAACCCAAAGATTCGTTAGCTATAATAATAGATTGCGGTATAGACGATTTTATTTTTGGCATGAGCAAAGCCACACACGAAAAATTAGATTCACTAAAAATAACACACGATTATATTGTAAGACCTGGTAAGCACGATTGGAAATATTGGGCAAATGCGGTGCAATACCAATTATTGTTTTTTAGAAACTTTTTTGATCAACAATAATGATAAAGTTCAAGTAAACAATTTTTGGATAAATAATTTTAACAGTTATTAGGCTTCAACATATTTTAACTTTCCTTACTTTAGAATTATGAAAAATTACATCTCTACTACCATCATTGCGCTAACCGCTATTATTTGTTTTTGGCTATTAGGCAATGCTTATAAATACAAATTTAAAACTGCCGAAACCATTAGTGTAACAGGGCTTGCGGAAAAAGATTTTACAAGCGACCAAATTGTGTGGACAGGTAATTATAGCCGCAAAATGATGGATTTAAAAGCTGCGTACATTGCACTAAAAGAAGATGAAAGTAAAATAAGAACTTATTTAAAAGAAAAAGGTATAGCAGATAATGAAATGGTTTTTTCTGCCGTGAATCTAAATAAAGATTTTGACAGAAAAACCGATGCTAATGGAAGAGAAATTGGGAATGAATTTACAGGTTATAATTTGAAACAAGATGTAACAGTGGACTCTAAGAATATCGATAAAATAGAAAAAATATCTAGAGAAGTAACCGAGCTTATTCAAAGTGGTATTGAGTTTAATTCTTCATCACCCTCTTATTATTACACCAAATTGGCTGAATTAAAATTAGATTTACTAGCCAAAGCAAGTGCAGATGCTAAGCAGCGAGCAGAAACGATAGCAAAAAATAGTGGGAGTGGTTTGGGTAAAATTAAAAAAGCCAACATGGGCATTTTTCAAATAACTGGTAAAAATAGTAACGAAGATTATAGTTATGGCGGTGCTTTTAATACATCGGCTAAAAATAAAACGGCGAGCATTACAACTAAGATTGAGTATGCTGTGGATTAAGTTCTTTCACCATCACATAATCATCCATTACATACCCCTCACCAATATCTATCACTTCTTCCCTTAAAACACTAAAACCTTTTTTTAGATAAAATTGCATGGCAGAGTTGTATTTGTTTACATTTAATTCTAAAAGGGTAGAGCCTTGTTTTATACTTTCGTTACACACATACGAGAGTAAGAAACTACCAATACCTTTTGTAGGCACATTAGGTAATACATATATTTTGTGTAATCTGAAAGTAGTGGGTTCTATATTATTTTTTTGAGAGAAGGATGCAAAACCAATGGCTTCATTATTTTCAATGGCTAAAATAAATTGATGTCCCTTTTCTATTTGAGCCGTTAAAGCAGTTTCGCTGTAAATTAAATTGAGCATGTAACGCAGCTGCTCAGGGGAAATAATTTTTCCATAAGCTTCTGGCCATATCACTTCTGCAAGCTGTTGTATGGTAGCAATATCTTCTTTACCAGCTTTTTTTATTTCCATTATTTTACCATCAATTTTAAATTGGGTGCATACATTACTCTGCCTTGTGCATCTTTTACAATTATATCAAAGAAAACAATTTCTTCGCCAGGGCGTAAGTTTTCTCTAACCATACTTAGCCACATTGCAGGTATGGGAGATGTTTTAAAAAAAGAAGATTTTACAGAAGTAGTGTTGTACGCTTTCCCTGAAGCTTCATCTTCCGACACTACTATTTTTCTGTATAAAAACTGATAAGAGGAAATTGTGTAAGCCACATTTTTTATATCTACTACATTTAACTTCGCAGCAATTATTGCCTCTGCTATTTGTGGACTTACAAAACTAGAATCTTTATACCCACCAAGCGAGCATATCAACTTAGGCACTTTAAATTTTGCATATAAGGTTGGCTTTGCAGATGTGCGTTGTGCAAATGTGGCAGTGTGTAAGGTTACACATGCAAGCAATAAAAACAGTTTAATCATTTTCATGCTACAATTTAAATAGTTTTTTCACATAAAAAAACTGCATGCTATATTTTAACATGCAGTTGTCATTTCAAATTTTAAAACAAATGATGGAATATAGAATAAACCTTGCTTTTAAAACATTATCTATTATTCATTATTAATTATTCATTGGAAATTAATTATTCATTGAAATCAAACTCTCCTCAATAATCCCAATCTTCTCTTCAGCATCTGCCTTTTTCTTATTCTCTACCGCCAACACCTCAGGTTTTGCATTGGCTACAAATTTTTCGTTATTCAATTTCTTTTCTACACTTACCAAAAATCCTTTAAGGTGCGCCAGTTCTTTTTCTAAATCTTCTTTTTGCCCAACTATATTTAGTGGCTGTTCTGTTTCAATATAAAATTTATCTTTACCTATTACAGTGGTTATTGTTCCTACAACCGCATCATTTACATAAGTTATTGCTTCTGCATTTATTTGCTTTGCTAAAATACTTTCTATGCTTTTGTAAACAACTGCTTCCGCCGTTTGTATATGAACCTTTATTGTTTCCTTTGGTTTTATTTGGTTTTTATTGCGCACATCACGCAGGCCGCTAATAATATTTTTTAGCAATGCGCCTTCACTCAATATTTTTTCATCTGCTTGCACAGGTGCTGCATACACGTGTGTACACAAATCATCTTTTCTATCTTCTAGCAAATGATAAATTTCTTCTGTTACAAAAGGCATAAACGGATGCAGCAATTCCATCAACTCAGAAAAGAACGAAACCGTTTTTTCATACACCGCTTTTTCTATAGGTTGTTCAAAACCTGGTTTCACCCACTCCAAATACCAACTACAAAAATCATCCCATATCAATGAGTAAATAACTTTCAATGCCTCACTCAATTTAAATTGGTTTAGCATGTCATTCACTTCCAATTTTACTTCATTCAATCTATTCTCAAACCACGTTATCGCAAAGTTGTAAGTTGTAAGTTGTAAGTTCACTTCTGTATCACTTACAACTTCTAACTTATTACTTACAACTTGCCGCCCTTCCCACATCTTCAACAACTTCACCGCATTCCACATCTTATTATTAAAATTTCTCCCTTGCTCCAATGTACTTTCATCAAACAAAATATCGTTACCAGCAGGCGATGCAATCATTATTCCAAACCTCACCGCATCTGCACCATATTGGTCTATCAGCGCAAGTAAGTCTGGCGAATTGCCAAGACTCTTACTCATTTTTCTACCTTGCTTATCTCTTACAATGCCCGTAAAATATACATCTTCAAAAGGCATTTCATTTTTGTAGGTGTAGCCAGCCATAATCATTCTAGCTACCCAAAAGAAAATAATTTCTGGCGCCGTTACCAATGTTTGTGTAGGATAATAATATTTTATTTCTTCATTGTTCGGATTACTAATGCCTTTAAAAACTTCTATCGGCCAAAGCCACGAAGAAAACCATGTATCCAAACAGTCCTCGTCCTGCTTTAATTGAGCATTGCTAATTGAAAATTGAGTATTGAACATTTCTTTTGCCTTCTCTTCATTTTCTGCCACCACAAATCTTCCTTCCTCATCATACCACGCAGGTATTTGTTGCCCCCACCAAAGTTGTCTGCTTATACACCAATCTTTAATATTGTCCATCCAATGTGCATAGGTATTCTTAAATTTACTTGGATGAAATTTTATTTTCTCCTCCGCCACAGCCGCCGTTATTTCGGGGTTTGTAGCTATAAACTTTTTCATATCCATAAACCACTGAAGCGATAAACGACTTTCAATAACCGCACCAGTACGCTCACTCGTGCCCACTTGGCTTTTGTAATCTTCTATTTTTTGCAAGCCACCAATTGCATCAATATCCAATGCAATTTTTTTGCGAAGCGCAAAACGATCTATGCCTGCATACGAAATAATAGTATCGTTTATTAAATCATCTTCCAATTCTTCTAGTGTAAATTTCCCTTCTTCATCCAGCGTATTCAATGCTTTTAAGTTGTGTTTTTTTCCTAGCTCATTGTCATTTTTATCATGCGCAGGTGTAACCTTTAATGCACCAGTACCAAAGTCTGCCGTTACATATTCATCGCCAATAATTTTTATTTTTCTGTTGATGATGGGCACCATTACTTCTTTTCCAATAAACGAAATATATCTTTCATCAGTAGGGTTTACACAAATAGCCACATCTCCCAAAATGGTTTCGGGCCTTGTGGTAGCCACGGTTATGCCGCCCTCGCTACCATCGACAAAGGGATACGTTACATAATATAATTTGCTATCTACATCTTTAAAAATTACTTCTTCATCGCTCAGTGCTGTCTTGCTTGCAGGGTCCCAATTTACCATGCGAAGTCCTCTGTAAATAATACCATCTTTGTGCAAGCGTACAAAGATTTCTATAACAGATTTGTAATAGTCGGGGTCCATGGTAAACGATGTTCTATCCCAATCCAAACTGCAACCCATTTTTTTCAATTGCTCCAAAATAATACCACCATATTTTTCCTTCCACTCCCAAGCATATTTTAAAAACTCCTCTCTACTAAGCGATGATTTTGTAATGCCCCGCTCCCGCAACATAGCCACCACTTTGGCTTCTGTAGCTATACTTGCATGGTCTGTACCCGGCACCCAGCAAGCATTTTTGCCTTGCATACGAGCACGACGTATGAGAATATCCTGAATAGTATTGTTCAAACAATGCCCCATGTGCAGCACACCCGTTACGTTAGGCGGCGGCATCACAATCGTGTATGCCTCACGCCCATCGGGCACACTTTTAAAATACCCATTATTCATCCAATGGCTATACCATTTTTTCTCTATCTCCTGCGGCTCAAAATTCTTAGTAAGTTCCATGCTTATTATTGGCTGTTTTTTTAGTGGGGCGAAGGTACAAAAAAAAGTACAGCCCTTTAATCTCCGCCGAAAAGTGTGAGGATTTTGGTCTCTGATACTTTAAAGCTTAATATAATTTCCACAAACCTATAAGGTCTTTTTGAGGATTTTTATGCATAAAAGTAAGTGCTAAGACCTTATAGGTTTTAGCAATTTCTTTTGTAAGTGGAGCATGAGCAGAGAAGCTATAATGAACCTCAGATGCGGGCTATTCGCTACAATCTTTTTTTCGTTCCTCAAAAAAGGATTTTCGCTGCTATCCCTGCTAGGTTGAGCGGTGGAGCTTTGTTGGGCTTTTATTGACGGGGAGATTGGAGCGGATGGTTACTAATAATGAACCAAGGCTTAGTTTGCTAAAAATACATGTGTAATTGCTAACAGACTTTTATATGTTGTTAAAAATAAAAATAGTATAGACGGCGAGAACATCTATATTGGATTAGTGGATTATTCTGAAAATGAAATTCAAACTATACTAAATGAAGCGAGGCACAAAAAATGAGTATTCACTCATTAAAAAGAAAACATATAGAGTCTATTTCTTAACAAAAAAATATAGAGCGATGAACGACTTTACAGGAACCTTATAAAATAACCGAAAACAATTCACCAAAGACAAAAAAAAGAAGATATCTTTTCCGTATTGTTTCATTTAACCAAAACTATTTTATGCGAATATTCTTTATAATACTGTGTAGTTTTTGCCTATCAAAAACTGAAGCTCAAAACTTTTTTAAGAAACTTGCCAAAGATGCTGGTAATACATTTACTGGTGCTGTTCGTACTACTGGCAATGTTTATCAGGAAAGTACTGCTCCTTTTAGAAATGTTACACAAGACTTTTATAAAAACAATTTTCAAAAACCTGTAGACAATATAAAAAATGAAATAGTATCTCAAATTCCTCCTGCCTTAAGAGATTTATATAAGTATGAGCTGGAAAATAGAATTGCACCTTTTGTAAATACAACTTTAGAAATAGGCATAGGCGAAACAAATATTGTGGATGGTACAAAAAAAGTGTACGACCACAGCATAAATATTTTAAAAGAATTTGCCTTAATGCCTGTATTGCTGGAGTTGTATACTTCTGCCCGTGCTGCATCACAACCAATACCAAAAGATTTGTTGGATAAAATAGAGCCTTATTTTAAAGCAGAAACAACAAGGCCTTTTTATCGTAACCAAGTCAAATACATAGTGTCGCCAAAACTAATAAAAATATTAACAGGGTTTGGGGCAATAGATGCTGATGCTATTACTTATTACGATGTAATTATTTTTAAAAATCCGGTAGATTTTAAAATATATGCTTTAAAAACACTTGCACACGAAATGGTGCATGTTGCACAATACCATGATTTGGGTTTTAGCCAGTTTATGGCCAAATACATAGAGCAAAATCTGCACCATAAAAATGTAGATACTCAAATTGAAAAAGAAGCATACATAGTAGGTGAAAATATAAATGCAAAGCTGCAAGCAGAAGGCAATTTACCCAATCTTGTTATTAATAATGCTGCAATGTTTGTTCCCAATAATGCACTTTCTTCTGTTGGTTTAATTGAATCTAATGCTGTAAATGCAAATGAAACGATAAGGTATGCTATGTCTCAGGCTCAAGCTGGCAATAACGAAGATGAAATTAAATTAATTGCTGGTTATGCTTTATCGAGCAATAAAATAACGGCAGCCACCAAGGCTTATGTAGCTGGATGGATGGCAAATGGACCCACATACAATATTAATATGCAAGAACGATTAAACTGGTCAAAAGCAGCAGTGGGACTTGAACCTGAAAATCCTTTGAATTGGTATTTCCTTGCAGCAAATGCCAATGCCATGCAAGATGCCGCTACTGAATTTAAAGCCATCATTAATTATGCTACACTTATTATTAATATAGAAACTGCAAAGACTCAACCTAATATTCCACTCTTAATAAACATTTTTAATTTGCTAGATAAAAGTTTAAGTTTAGCAGACATGGTAAACTGGCAGGGAGTTCAATTTTACGATCAAAGACTTCCATTAATTATGTTAATAGAATTAGGTAGTTTTTTACCTCCCGATCCTCAAAAAGACAATCGGTTAAATAACTACTCTCGGCTTCTTGTTGATAGAGATAATACAGTAAATAAAAATGATGAATTAAGGCTTCGAGGTTTCACAGCAATTGCAGCTGGTCATCTTTATTGGGGTTATTTTTATAACAGGGCATTTCTGCAAAGCCATTATCCAGGTGATTTAGCCAATAGACGTCAAGCAGCAAATCATATTTTACAATTGGTAAATAATGGGTTAGATTTTGCAAACAAAAATCCCTCTGTTTCTAACAAAACGCTTTATGTAGGCTTTTTAAATAACTTGAGGGTAGAGGCTAATATTTTAATACAATAAAATTAGGGTGCATCTATTTTCGTTTAATTAATAATTTATCAATTATCATGCAAATTCACTTTGAACAAATTCGGAATCCTATTCCGAATTTTTCCAATTTTTATTGTCTGTTTTTAATACACAGGACTACTAATACATTTAATTTATGCGAAAATAAAAAAGCTGGTCTCCTCAAAGAAGACCAGCTTCCATATCAAACAAAAATTGTTTTAATTCAAATCAAACCGATCCAATTCCATCACCTTTACCCAAGCTGCCACAAAATCTTTTACCATTTTTTCTTTTCCATCTGCACAAGCATATACTTCTGCAAGTGCACGTAGCTCTGCGTTTGAGCCAAAGATTAAATCTACTCTTGTACCAGTCCATTTAGCTGCACCAGTTTTTCTATCTGTACCTTCAAATATATCTTTGTGTGCATCAGTAGCTTTCCAAGAGGTATTGAAATCAATAAGGTTTACAAAGAAATCGTTTGTAAGTGTTTCTGGTTTATTGGTAAACACACCATGTTTTGTACCACCAAAATTTGTATTCAACACACGCATACCACCAATAAGCACTGTCATTTCCGGAGCAGTTAAAGTTAGTAACTGTGCTTTATCAATTAGCATTTCTTCTGTAGAAGTCATGGCTTTGTTTTTTGCATAATTGCGGAATCCATCTACCTTAGGTTCTAGCACGGCAAAAGAATCCACATCTGTTTGCTCTTGTGTAGCATCTGTACGACCTGCTCTAAAAGGAACGCTGATAGAATTACCAGCAGCTTTTTCTACAGCAGCGCATCCACCAAGCACAATTAAATCTGCTAAAGAAACTTGCTTATCGGTATTTGCAGCATTAAATGCTTGTTGTATTTTTTCTAATGCATCTAACACTTTTGAAAGTTGTGAAGGATTATTTACTTCCCAATATTTTTGAGGAGCTAATCTTATACGTGCACCATTTGCACCACCACGTTTATCTGATCCTCTAAAGGTAGATGCAGATGCCCATGCAGTAGAAACCAATTCTGATACCGATAATCCTGATGACAATATTTTTGTTTTTAATGCAGCCGTATCATTTGCATCAATCAGGTTATGTGTAACCGCAGGCACAGGATCTTGCCATATCATTACTTCCGCAGGTACTTCTACACCATGATAACGAACTTTTGGCCCCATATCTCTATGCGTTAGTTTAAACCAAGCTCTTGCAAATGCATCTGCAAATTCAGTAGGATTTTCAAAAAACCTTCTTGAAATTTTTTCATAAACAGGGTCAACTCTCAATGCTAAATCGGCAGTTGTCATTACAGGCGCATGACTCTTTGCAGGGTTATGTGCATCGGGCACTGTTCCCTCACCGCCGCCATTTTTAGGCTTCCATTGATGTGCACCCGCTGGGCTTTTTGTTAATTCCCATTCGAAGCCAAATAAATTTTCAAAATAGTTATTACTCCATTTTGTAGGCGTGGTCGTCCATGCTCCTTCAAGCCCACTCGAAATGGTATCTTCTCCTTTACCAGTACCAAAACTACTTGTCCAACCTTGGCTTTGCTCTTCAATACCAGCAGCAGCAGGTTCAGGGCCTTTAAAATCTTCAGATGCCGCACCATGCATTTTTCCAAATGTGTGGCCACCAGCTACAAGTGCTACCGTTTCTTCATCATTCATGGCCATGCGGCCAAAAGTTTCACGTATATCTCTTGCACTTGCCAATGGATCAGGGTTTCCGTTAGGGCCTTGTGGGTTTACATATATTAATCCCATTTGCACTGCACCCAATGGATTTTCCAATTCTCTATCGCCAGTGTATCTATTATCATCCAACCATTTTTTTTCTGAACCCCAATACACATCTTCTTGTGGCTCCCACACATCTGCACGGCCACCGGCAAAACCAAATGTTTTAAAATTCATTGATTCTAATGCACAATTTCCCGCCAGTACCATCAAGTCTGCCCAAGATATTTTCTTACCATACTTTTGTTTAATAGGCCAAAGCAACAAACGAGCTTTATCTAAATTTACATTATCTGGCCAACTGTTTAAAGGTTCAAAACGTTGTTGTCCTGCACCTGCACCACCACGTCCATCTGCAATACGATACGTACCTGCACTATGCCAAGCCATGCGTATGAAAAATGGTCCATAATGCCCATAATCAGCAGGCCACCAATCTTGGCTTGTGGTCATCAATTCTACAATATCTTTTTTTAAAGCTGCTAAATCCAAGCTTTTAAATTCCTTCACATAATCAAAACCTTCGTCCATTGGGTTGCTCAATGCCGATTGCTGACGAAGAATATTTAATTTTAATTG
>JAYTGY010000159.1:0-2186 GCA_043733065.1 Ferruginibacter sp. | reverse complement strand
TTTATACTGAATTTTTTATAGGGTAACCAATTTATTGTGGCTAACAATTGGTCCCAAAACCGGCTACAATAAAATTGCAGAAAAATATATGCAATTACCAGAAGAAGTACAGCAGAAGACAATTAAACAATCCTTATTCATCTTCCTGGTCTCCTTTGCAGTATTTTTAATCCTGGTGTTTATACCTTAGCAACTTCACAATAAATATTATTTTGAAAACATCTTCCATCAGCGAGATAAAACAGGAATTAACTAATGCTTCCCCGAAAGAGCTTTTGGAGTTATGCCTGAGGTTAGTTAAATATAAAAAAGAGAACAAGGAATTATTAAACTACATTCTGTTTGAAGCACATGATCTGCCTGCTTATATTGAGAATATAAAAAAAGAAATGGATGAAGAGTTTACACAGATCAACCAGTCAAATTTATATTTTGCAAAAAAGAGTCTTCGTAAAATTTTAAAATCTACCAACAAGTATATCAAGTACACTACATCAAAAGAAGCAGAAGCAGAATTGCTTATTTATTTCTGCAGCAAAATAAAAACTTCCGGCATACGCATACACAAGAGCGCTGCTCTTAAAAATCTTTACAACAATCAAATAAAAAAAATAAAAGCAGTTATAGAAACCTTGCATGAAGATTTGCAGTACGATTATACTAAACAAATTGAACTTATAGATGATGACACTTAAAATAAAATAGGTTGTGCGCACCAATAAGTCACCAATTAATTTGATTGCAGAGAGTATTATATTTGTACCATAAAAATTATCGCTATGTCGTTAACAGCTAATAATAATCAGAAAGGCAAGGGAGGAAGTAAAACACAAAAAAATAATTTCCAGGCTTCTAAATTTATAGGCAAGCCCGCTAAAGGCGCAGGATTTTCAAAAAAGCCTGTTAAAACCGGCGGCACAAGAGGTAGCTAAGGTTTTCTTTCTTTTACCCATTCCCTTTTTCTGTATTTTTACTTCGATTGTCAAAAGATCGAAGCTGTTGTTCTTATTCTTAAGAAGTTCTTCCGTCAACAGAAATTTTCATGCTCAATTTTTTCTATATTTTTTTTGTTATCCTTAAAATTTTTTCAAGGAACCAATAAACTTTATGAATGAAAATCAAGAATGCAGGTAAATCTAATAGAAATGCGATAGTACTTAATTAACAGTAAAATTACGGTATTGCATTTATGCTGAAACCACTCTATGTTTGTGGAAATAATAAATGAATCATTACCTCGGTCATTTTTTATTTATTATACAAGTCCGAATATTTAGTGCAAACCTGCTGAGTTACACTTACCTGTATCAAAAGCATAAAAAAATTGTAAACCCAAAACCACAAAGAATGACTTGTATTTTTACTTACACAGAAGTTGCTATTATATTTCTACTTCTATTTTCCATACACATTCTGCCAAGATTTTTTAAAAGATCAAAGTTATTATTTGTCCATATAAAATAATATTTTGAATCCTACTAAAGGGTTGGCCCTTACCGTATATCAAAAAATAATTAATAATATTAAATACATACAATGAATAAAAATTTACTCCAGGTTTTACTCATCTCCACGATAGTTTTAATAAGTTCAACTGGCTTGTTTGCACAAAACAGAACTATAAACGTTACCAATTTTAAAGTAAGCGTAAAAGAGCAAAAGGTAATGATAGACTGGAAGACAGATGGCGCAACAGCAACTAATTATTTTGCAATTCAAAAGAGTATTGATGGCATCAACTATAAAACAGTAGCATTGGTATTAGGCCCTGATCCAAAACAAAAGAATGGTGATTGCTATGGTTGCTCTGATAAGTATATAACCAAAATTGCAAAGCATTCCTACTACAGACTTGTGCATATTGATACTGATGGCAATGAACAAATTACTGAAGCTAAGCTTTTAGCTAAATCATAATATATTATTCAACTGAAATATTCGGTAGAGTTAAACTCGTTTTCTTTGGGGGTTACAGAACCAGAATTTTAAGGTTCTTAACAATTGCCGCATTTCTATGCGGCTTTTTTTTTCTTTTTCAAATCCTATGATAGTCCATAATTAAAGCAGCGAATATGACTATTATATCATCTTATTGCAAGAGGTTTTTAAGTATATTGCACAACGCTTACACATTCACTTACATGAAATTTATTTTACTGCTGCTCTTTAGTTTACCTCTATTCTTT
>JAYTGY010000158.1:0-2452 GCA_043733065.1 Ferruginibacter sp. | reverse complement strand
AGTGGTGCAGGTAGGTTTTCGGAGGTAATATTAAATCATACAGCAGCTAACTTATACAGTGTTGATTATAGTAATGCCGTAGAGGCAAACGATAAAAACAATGGCCATCATGAGAGCAGGCTTAAATTATTTCAGGCTAGTATTTATGACATGCCATTTGCTCCAAACCAGTTTGATAAAGTAATTTGCATTGGCGTATTACAACACACACCAGATTTTAAAGCATCAATTAAATCACTTGTTAATCAGCTAAAACCTGGTGGAGAATTGGTAGTAGATTTTTATCCTATTAAAGGATGGTGGACTAAAATATGTGCAAAATATATTTTTAGACCAATTACAAAAAAATGGAATCACGAAAAATTGTTAAACAAGATCGAAAAAAATATTGATTGGATGATTTCCCTATCACATTTTTTTTATAAGATAAAACTAGGATTTTTAAATAGATTTATTCCTATCTGCGGTATTTATGGCGCATTGCCAGTAAATAATCTAACCAAGGCTCAGTTAAGAGATTGGTGTATTTTAGATACTTTTGACATGTTTAGTCCTGAACATGATCATCCTCAAAAACTTAAGACAGTAGAAAATTGGGTAAAAGAATATGGTATGGAGATATCGTTTGCTAAGTTTATTAATTTTAATGACTTAGAAGCTCCAGTTGTTAGGGCTGTAAAAAAATAATTTTTACAATTCGAAAAATATAATTCAGCAAAAAAAATTAATGAAATATACTTGGGGTATAATAAATTGACAAAGAAGAAATGAGCAAAAAGAAAATTTTAATAGTGTGCCCCAACCCTATAGGCTATGCGCCCGCACAAAGATTAAAATACGAACAGTATTTTAAAAGATGGGAAGAAGATGGATATGAACTTACTGTAAAACCCTTTATGTCTGAAAAAATGCAGAGCGTGGTTTATAAAAAAGGATTTTTTTTTACTAAAGTAATTGAGACATTAAAAAGTTATATTCAAAGAATTGCCTTGTTACCTAAAGTTAAAAATTACGATATCGTATATTATTTTCTTTGGGTTACTCCTTTTGGCCCACCAATAATGGAATGGTTGTATTGTAAATTATCCAAATCAATAATATACGATATAGACGATTTGGTTTACATAAAAAATACAAGCAACACTTGGTATATCGATTTATTAAAAGGGCATAGCAAACCAATTTATTTAATGAAAAAGGCTGGGCATGTAATTACTTGTACGCCATATTTAGATCAGTATGTAAGAAAATTTAACCAAAACACTACCGATATATCTTCAACAGTAGATACAGAAACTAGATACCAGTGTGTAAATAAATATTCTAACGATAATCCCTTAACAATTGGTTGGAGCGGAAGCCATTCTACCATAATACATTTTCTTACTATTAAAAATGTATTGGTAAAAATTCAACAAAAATACCCTTTCGTTAAATTTAAATTAATGGGAGGTAACGATGTAAAAGTAGATGGTTTGAAAATAGAGTCAAAAGAATGGAGCGAAGAAATTGAAATAAGTACACTTCAAACTTTTGATATTGGAATTTACCCATTGCCCAATAAAGAATGGGTGTATGGTAAAAGTGGCCTAAAAGCAATACAATATATGGCACTGGGAATACCTACAATTGCTACAGCAATTGGCACCAATTTTAGAGTTATAGAAGATGGGGTTTCGGGCTTTTTGGCAAATACAGAAGAAGAATGGATAGATAAATTATCGTTACTTATAGAAAACCCTAACCTTAGAAAAAGATTAGGAGAAGCGGCTAGAAAAAAAGTGGAAAATGAATTTTCATTAAATGCTAATTCTGGAAAATATTTAAGCGCATTTGAAAGTGTGCTAAAAAAAACTAAAGAGTGATTTTTATTGAAAAATTATATTTGTCTAATTTATTTCCAATTATTAAATACCGTATTAATTTGGCATAAGTTTTAAAATATTTAGATGAAAATAAGAAAATACAATTTTATAGAAATTACACATTGTAACATGTGTAATAGTGCATCAACAAATCATTCACTTCTGGGAAAGCGCCTTAATAAACCTCAAGGCATAAGACCAAAGAAGAAGGGTGGTATATCAATAAGTGTTTACAAGTGTAATAATTGTGGTTTAATATATAGCAACCCACTCCCCATTCCCGAAAATATTCAAGACCATTATGGATTACCACCAGAAGAGTATTGGAATAGACAAGATTTTACGATACCTAAAGGATATTTTAGCACAGAATTAAATAATGTAAAAAAATTATTAGGAACACTAAAAGATAAAAAAGCCCTAGATGTAGGCGCAGGGTTAGGTATGGGAATGAAGGCAATGGAGCAGCATGGAATGAATACTTATGGTATTGAAGCATCAATACCTTTTTATGAAAGGGCAATAGAGAAAACAGGTATTTCAAAAGAAAGGTTGAAATGTGAATCAATTGAAGAAGTAGATTATGA
>JAYTGY010000157.1:0-1993 GCA_043733065.1 Ferruginibacter sp. | reverse complement strand
TGTAAATACATAACGGTAAAATTCGTTATCGGTAGTGGCTTCTTTTTTAAACTCCGGCGAGCCGTTTAATGCCATCGATTTAAAAAAAGATTTTTCATCAGTTTCAATACCTATTTGATTAAACAGAACGGGATATGCTTTGTTGCATACTTCGTATTGTGGACTAAATTCTATATAACCAGAATAAGCTACATCTAATTTACTTTTGGTAATGGCTACATATTCTAAAATATCATTGGGCTCCAAATCTGGTATGGCTACTTTAAAATAACGGCCTTGCCCACCACTTTCTTGGTCAAAAAAACTTTTGTAAAATTCTGGCATATCTGCTGTAGATTCAACCGAAACTGCATCATCTAGAGAAATCGTATTTGCTGTTCCATCTGGCTTTATCACTTTTGCACTAAAGCCATCTTCTTTATCTCTATACCTAAAGTAAACTTCGGTAAAAGTTTTTACAGAGCTTTTATCATTTACTTTTATTTTGAAATGTACGTTTTCAAAAAACAATAAACTACGTTCGCCTCTTGTAAAAAAACCTGCTCTCGATTTTTTATCTATTGTAACATTTCGTTTGTATCCAAACACAACAGCAGATTCATCTTTATATTTATCTGGCACTGTATTGGTAGCAAATGCAGGCGTATTATCGCTCCATAATGGTTTTGCATTTAGCTCAATCTTATCGAGCATGTCTTCATCAATAAGCGTTTGAGCATTTGTTGCTATTACAACTAAACAAAAAGCAACAACAATAATCATTTTATTTTTTATATTGAAATTCATTCTGAAAAATTTATTTGTTAGTAATACTTAAAAAATATTTGTTGAATTCTTTTATAGATTCAATAAACTTTTTCCATGCAGGCAATTCTGTTTTTGGAATAATATTATTTTTAATGCTGAGGGTTTTACTCAATGTCATTTTATTTCCTACCAAAGTATAGGACCCTTTAAATGCATAGCCTTCACCTTTCACTTCCAAATCATCTGGTTTATCAATAAATTTTTTATCGTTAGGTACAGTAAGTGTTATATCGTCTGTAAACTGCAGCACATCATCAAAATCGTATCCTTCTATTCTTTTTTCATCTGGTATAAATCTATCCAACGATTTTGGAAAAAAATCTACCCCCACATATTTGCTTCCACTAATATTGTTTACAGTATTGCTCAAATCCACATCGCCTTCTATCGAAACAGTAAGATCTCTATTATTTAAATCACTTGTTTTAATATTGGTTGCTACCATATTATCGTTACCAAATTCTAAATAATCGTTTAGGTAATCTTTTCTTTCTGTGGTGGGCAATGTTTGATACGATTGATGAAAATCTTTACGCTGATTACCAGTAAGAATAACTTTTGCTTTTCCTTTTAAGCCATTTTCTGTCAAAATAAAATCTGCTTTTGTAGCAATTAAATTATCGGCAGCCTCCGTTTGTGGTACTTTTTTTATGTCAAATTTATCTCCATTGGCTATCAGCACTTCTTTGCCTTGTATGCGAAATGCATTTTCGCCAAAGGGAGCATAACTTTCGGTACCATCAAGGTAATATGTTTTGCCACCAAAATTTAATGTGCAAATAGCATGGTTGTTTACACACATAGCGGGCAATGTTTGCGAATAAGGAATATGCCTAGTGCCAATCCATGTAAAGTGTGCATCATAGCCTGCAAGTTTTAGCATCTCTGTAAGTAAGTTTGCCATGCCTTTGCAATCGCCATATTTTTTGGAGAGTACATCTTGCGCTGTAGATGGAATGTAACCAGAGTAACCATCTTCATACGCTAAGTAGCGCACATTATCTTGCACCCAATAATAAATAGCTTTTATTTTTTCAATATCACCCGCTTTGCCTTGTGTAAGTTTTGTAACAATGGGTTGCAATTTTGTTTTATCATTTTCCGCCATTTTATACAATCTATTGTTCCATGCATACACATCGTCCACCTTATCAAAACCTTTTAGTGTTTCGCCTTTGCTTTCAAA
>JAYTGY010000156.1:0-7316 GCA_043733065.1 Ferruginibacter sp. | reverse complement strand
CGGAGAGCTAGGGATTCGAACCCCAGGACCTGTAACAGTCAACAGTTTTCAAGACTGCCGCAATCGACCACTCTGCCAGCTCTCCGCGGCAAAAGTAAGGGTTCAATTTTTAATAACAAAACTGTTTTTATTTTTTTATGTCAACATTTTTACTATTTTTACTAAAATCTATTACCACATTGAGTTTTGCTTACAATAAAATTCAATAATTTCTCCGAAGAATATCCGAATTACCAAAAATAATGTCTGCTATTTGCAATTTTAATAATTGTGGATTATAAGATGTTTTATCAAAACAAATCAATACGATAGTAAAGTAGATATTTGGTATGAAAAATAATTTTACGCTTATAGAATGTTGGAGGTATATAATTTGTGTTATTGCATTTTTTTGCAGTGCACATTTAAATGCGCAAAACTGTACAGTAAATGCTGGGCTAGATGGTGGTGGATGCTTTTCAAGTTATACTAACCTCGACTTTGCTTATGATTTATTTACACTAAATGGAAACTCGGCGGGCAATTTAAATTCTACACCAAACTTACTTTGGGAATTGGCATCAGCACCTTCAGGTGCTGTTATAACTTATTCTAACGCAAATAGCAACACAACTATTATTAGAGCTAAAATGAAAGAACTACCAAGTGGTAACTATATTTTTAGACTTGGTATTAACTGCCTCTCAGGCGAACGAGTGTATGATAGTGTAACTTATACCATCACAAATATTTGCGACTTTAATTTACGTGCAGATAGGAGTTGGAGTAGTATGTGTGGTAATAGTAATGACTCTATTCATTTAGTTGGAAGGGCGTTAAGAGAAGGGGAAGTGTTTAGACTAGTTGGACGGAGTATAGATTTACTCTACAGTAATGTAATTACTACTCTTAATACAGATTTATATGGTCCTACTATAGACTCTCTTAGGTTTACTATAAAAAAATCTAATGCTGACATATGTACGCAAGGTTTGTTTTCTTTAGTAACATTTAATATAAAGAATGGTACTTGCGCAATAAATTCTAGTATGCCTTTTCCTCCTTCAGGATTAATGGGCATACCAAAATTATATATTAGTAAAATAGGGCCGAGAAATAACGTAGATACTATTTCATGTATCAATGGACAATATTTTGCTACTAATGCATACAATATATGTGTAAAAGGTGGAATAGGGGATCTTTCAGGCTTTAGTGCTACTTTTTCTGCTATTACATTATCTGGATCTGGATCAGTTTCTCCTACTTTTTTCGGAAGTTCTCGTATATCAAATTCTATATCAAATAGGTGGGATACGGTTACTCCAAATACTCTACATGTATATGAAGTTACTTATGGTTCTAATGGTTGTTATCCTACTTTTAAAGATACCATTAAAATATTCTTTAAATCTGCTACACCCAATTCTACAGGTATAATGACGAATATTAGTTCGGCTTATTGTTTTGATGCTACAGATTTTCCTTTAACAAATACTTTGAGATTTCCTTTGACGATAATCGGATTAATTCCTACAAATTGTAAATTAGTAAGTTCCATTGCTGGTCCTGCTGGAGCTAATGTTTCTATTTCGAATCCATATAGTTTGGATACATTAAATCTTATTGGTACCAATATTATACCTGGGCAGTACTACATTTCTACCAATGTTGTAGACACAATTTCTGGTTGTTATGGAGCTGCAGGTTATATCTCTATTTTATTTTCAAAAAAAGCTACTCTGCCGATTTTAAGAGATACTTCGGCTTGTTTATCGGGTAACTACTATCTCATTATACCATACAAGGCAGGTGCATTTGCAAATTATCAATACGGATTTACAGTACTAAGTGGTCCTCCCAATAATACACTTTCTCAACACTTTTCTGTAGGAGATAGCACAATTTCAATATTACTTAATCCATATATTAGTCTTCCAGGTATTTATTCTATTGCAGCTTACCCAACTATAGGTAGTAATACATGCAACGATGCAAGATCAGATACCTTTCAATTAGAACTGATTTCGTCGGGGCGCATTTCTAACGCAGGTACAGATCAAATATTATTATGCAATGTAGCATCTACAAATCTTGCAGGTTCATTACCATCTGCTGGAGGAGGGCAAGCAGGTTTTTGGAAATTTTTGCCAGCCATTTCTATTAATGCTATTAATGAGCCAATTATTGCAGATTCTGCGAGTAGGAACTCACTTGTAACTGGTTTTACAAATTTATCCAGTAATTATTTTAGTTGGAATGTTACTGATGGAAATACTGGTAATTATTGTGCTCTAAAACCAGATACCGTTTTGGTTGTATTTTCGGGAATACCACCATCTACACCGCAAAAAGCACAAACCGATTATTTTGGAACTTTAGCTACCAATGGCACTTACACACTTACTTCTAATGCTATTACACCTACTTTTAATGTACAATGGAATAAAATAAGTGGAGTAGGAGGCACAATTGTAAACCCAAATAGTCAAAACACAAATGTTACTGGTCTTAGTGAAGGTAATTATATATTTGAGTTGGTTGTAACCAATACTTGTGGCGTATTTAAAGATACTGTAAACCTATTTTTTACAAGTGCTGGAAATTTACCTGTAAAATTAATAAGCTTTAATGGCAATAGAAATAACGAAAATACAGATGCTTTAACATGGCAAGTGGCAGATGAACTTGATATGAAAAATTATGAAGTACAACTTAGTGAAAATGGTATTGATTTTAAAATGATAGGCGAAGTTGCCATTTCAAATATATCTTCCAATAATAAAAAGTATGGTTTTACAAATAACAGTATTTTTTACGCTATCAATTATTATAGATTAAAAATGGTAAATAATGATGGAAGTTTTGCTTATAGTAATATTCTTAAATTATCAAGTAAACAAAAAAATATAAACGAATTAAATGTATCTCCAAATCCTGCAAAAGCTAATTTGATCGTAACTATTCATTCGTTTGAAACGCATTCTTCCGTAATTGAAATTGTTAATCTTATTGGTCAACATTTGTTTAAAAAGAGTATTCAAATTTTTAAAGGAGTAAACACAATACCTGTTGATGTTAGTAATTTACCAAAAGGCGTATTCTTTTTAAAAGTAGATGATATGATACAAAAACTGATTTTAGAATAAAAAATTATTGATAATTTTATTTAAATTTTATCATCATCCTTTCATTATTTTTGCAGGTAATGACTCAATTATCTACACTTAATAAATATTTTAAAAGATATAAGTACTCATTTCTACTTGGAATATTATTTGTAATACTCACCAATTATTTTAGAATACTGGCGCCACAACTTACGGGCTATGTGGTAAATGCAGTAGTTACCGTTTTAAAAGGAAGCGATGCAAAAGCAAACGCCGCAAGTATTCAAAATTATGATGTAATAGTGGTACACATTATTGAATGGTTCAACGATAAACCGTTTAAAAGCAAAATACTTTTTACTGGATTAATACTTTTTGTGATAGCTATCATTAGTGGATTTTTTATGTTTTTGATGCGACAAACCATTATTGTAATGAGCCGCCATATTGAGTTTGACCAAAAAAATGAAATATTTGCACATTACCAAAAATTAGATTCCAACTTTTACAAAACCCATAGCACTGGCGATTTAATGAATCGTATTTCGGAAGATGTGAGCCGTGTGCGAATGTACACAGGGCCATCCATAATGTATTTTATAAATTTGGCGGCTATTATAGGATTAAGTTTATTTTTTATGCTTCGTAGCGATGTAAAACTTACCATCATTTCTCTATCTCCATTGCCCATATTGGCTTTCGCCATTTATTTTGTAAATACAATCATTAATAAAAAGAGCGAAAAAATACAATCATTGCTAAGCGATTTAACCACCAATGCACAAGAATCTTACAGCGGCATAAGAGTTATAAAATCATTTGTGCAAGAAAAAGCCATGCTCAATTTCTTTAAAAAAAATAGTGAAGAATATAGAAACAATGCATTGGGGTTGGCAAAAACCGAAGCCATTTATTTTCCAAGTATGGGTTTACTTATTGGACTTAGCACGCTTCTTACTATTTTAGTAGGAGGGTTAGATGTTGTAAATAATGTACCAGATGCAACTGTTGGTAAAATAGCCGAGTTTGTCATGTATATACAAATGCTCACATTCCCCGTAAGTGCTATTGGGTGGACGGCGAGCACAACACAAAGAGCAGTAGCATCGCAAAGGAGAATAAACGAATTTTTACATTTAACTCCAACCATAATTGATGCAGCAACTGCCAAAGATGAAAAATTAAACGGTAATATTTCTTTTGCAAACGTAGATTTTGTTTATCCGCATACTGGCATACATGCAATAAAAAACTTTTCGTTGCAAATAAATAAAGGCGAAAAAGTAGCCATAGTTGGAAAAACAGGGTCGGGGAAGAGCACCATTGCACAACTTATGTTGCGCATGTACGATGCACAACATGGCGAAATAAAATATGATGGTAAAAAAATTACCCAAATAAAAACAAATGCTATTCGCACGCAAATAAGCTATGTACCTCAAGATGTGTTTTTATTTAGCGATAGTATAAAAAATAATATACGTTTTGGTGAAAAAAATGCCACAGAAGAGCAGGTTTTTATGGCCGCCAAACAAGCAAGTATATTTAATGAAATAAATGAATTTGATGATAAATTTGAAACAATGGTAGGAGAGCGTGGCGTTACACTTTCGGGTGGCCAAAAGCAACGAATATCCATTGCAAGAGCATTGATTAAAAAGCCTGAGATTGTAGTTTTTGATGATTGCTTAAGTGCAGTAGATGCTCGTACAGAAAATGATATTATCGGTAACTTATATAATTATTTAGATAATAAAACGGCTGTTATCATCACACACAGAATATTTTCGTTATTTAAATTTGATAAAATTGTGGTGTTAGATGAGGGAAGTATTGTAGAACAAGGTACACATGAAACACTTATGCAAAAGCAAGGTTTATACTATGCTATGTATCAAAAACAGCAAGAAAAGGATCATTTAAATTAGTTTTAGATAAATTTTGCCATATCAAAAACATTTTTATCTTTGCGAAGGTTAATTTTTAACAAACTTTTATAAACAAAACAAATTAAGAAGTGGCGTACGAAAACAACGAAAATAACGGAGGCACCGAAAACAACGACAGAAAACAAGAAAGTGTTTACAGCAAACGTATAAAAGCTGGAAAACGTAGAACTTACTTTTTTGATGTAAGAGAAACGAGAGGTAGCGATTACTACTTGACCATTACTGAAAGCCGTAAGCGATTTGATTCTGATGGGTATGATCGTCATAAAATCTTTGTATATAAAGAAGATTTTAACAAGTTCGTAAAAGGACTAAGTGAAGCAGTTGATTATGTAAAAACAGACTTAATGCCAGATTTTGACTTCGATGCTTTTAATCATGATACGCCTTATGAAGGTGATGAAGCTAATGGAACAAGAACAGCAGAGGTAAAATCGGAAGAAACAGTTACAGTAGAAGTTTCTTCGCCAGTTGCAGAAACAGTAGATGCTCCAACAGAAACAAAAGCAGTGGATAATGGAAGCACTGAGCAAGTTGATAAATGGTAATTACCAAAATGTATTTATAAAAACAGCTCCTAAAAATAGGGGCTGTTTTATTTTTAAGGAAATTCAATTGGTATTGATATTGAGTAGAGTTTTGTATTATTTGAATATTCTATTTAACATAATATTAATTATAGGATTAATATTAGAATTGAAATTTATTGTTAACCAATAGGTTATAAATGACACATAAATTTATCCCTGTTTAATAGCTATCTTCGCAAAATGAACATCTCACAAGAAAATATACAGCAATATTTAGATAGGCTTAAAATAAAAGAACTAAACGAAATGCAATTGACTGCCATGAATACTGCAGAAAAAAATAATGAAATTCTTTTATTGTCTGCTACAGGCTCAGGAAAAACCCTGGCTTTTTTGCTACCAGTTTTAAACTCCTTAGATTCAGAAATAAAAACGGTTCAAGCTCTAATAATGGTTCCAAGCCGTGAGTTGGCTTTGCAAATAGAATCTGTGCTGAAGCAAATGCAAACTGGTTTTAAAATTACAGCTTGCTATGGTGGCCATAAAAGAGAAATTGAAGAAAATAATCTCGTACAACCGCCGGCCATTATTATTGGCACTGCAGGTCGCATGGCAGATCATATTCGTAGAAATAATTTTACTACAAAAGATATTAAATTTTTTGTGTTAGATGAGTTTGATAAAAGCCTAGAGCTTGGTTTTTTAGAAGAAATGAAATTCATTTTGGAATCTTTGCCGGCTGTAGAAAAAAGAATGCTCACATCGGCTACAAATGCTGTTGAAATTCCTGCATTTGTAAAAATGAATGATACACAAACCCTAAATTACTTAAAAGATGAAGATGCTGCACCAAATGAAAATTTGCGCATCAATACTTTATTGAGTGATGATAGAGATAAATTACAAACACTTTTACAACTCGTTTGCTATTGCAATAATACTTCTACCATTATTTTTTGCAACCATAGAGATGCTGTAGAACGTACAAGTGATTTTTTAACTGAGCAAGGCATAGTAAATGTGTTTTACCATGGTGGCATGCAGCAGCTAGAACGTGAAGTAGCGCTTACAAAATTTAGAAACGCTACCTCAGATATTTTGGTAACAACTGACCTTGCAAGCCGTGGCCTAGACATTGCAGATATTAGAAACATTGTACATTATCATTTACCACATGTAGAAGCAGAATTTACCCATCGCAACGGCCGTACTGCTCGTATGCACGCTACGGGCAATGTGTATGTAATATGGAGCGAAGAAGAAAGATTACCAACTTATATTACACAAGATGCGGTTGAGTTTACGTTACCAGAAAAATTATCTATACCAGAAAAACCAAAATGGAGCACTCTATTTATTGATGCTGGTAAAAAAGATAAAATTAATAAAATGGATATTGTTGGTTTTTTATCGCATGTATGCCAACTGAAAAAAGATGATATTGGTTTAATAGAAGTAAAAGATTTTACCGCTTTTGCTGCTGTGAGAAAATCTAAAATTGGCCACGTGGTAGAATTAGCTAAAGATGAAAAGATAAAAAATAAAAAAGTGAAAATTGTAATGGCTAAATAGGTATTTGCCTTTGGCGAATACAATTGCAAAAACGGATGCCAACTTTTAAAAAGTTTGCATCCGTTTTTGCAAAAAAATTAAAACCCTGGTCCACCCATCATCCGTATCTCACCTCTTCCACCGCCTGGGCCGCCTGGCATACCAGGCATCATTCCAGGACCACCTTTAGATGAGCC
>JAYTGY010000155.1:0-10426 GCA_043733065.1 Ferruginibacter sp. | reverse complement strand
GTAATATCTTTTATAGAAATTGTTTGAGATGGAATAGCTCTTTGTAATATTTTTTTTCTTGGAGAAAGAGTTATCGTACTATCATTTAAAACAGAAACCCTGCCTTCTATTTCTTGCGCTTGCTGCATATAGCCACTATAACTAAACCTTACCAAATCTTTCATTTTTACAATAATAGTTTTGCTACTATCTGCTTTGGAAAATACCAATTGCACTTGCGCTTGCAAAGAGAAACTAATACAAATAAATAATAGCAATAAAATCGACTTCATAAAAATATTTTAAGGGGTTAAAAAAAATCAAAAGTACGAAATTTCAAATACACCCATCTTTCTCAATTTATCCATTGTAAACAAACAGGATTTGGAACGTTAATTTTTTTGCCTGTATCATTTAATAAACCTGTTTTTTTATCAATTTTAAATATCATTATTTCATCTGAATTTTGATTAGCTACCAATAAAAAATTACCGGATGGATCAAAATTAAAATTTCGTGGCGTTTTGCCAAGCGTTGATTGATGCCCAACAATACTCAATTTTCCAGTCATAGCATCTATAGAAAAAATGCTGATGGTATTCGACTCTCCACGATTGCTGCAATACAAAAATTTACCATCCGGCGATACATGTATATCTGCACTACCAAGCGCACCTGCAAAATCTTTTGGCATGGCACTAATTCGTTGTTGCAATTTTAATGTTCCTTTATTTACTGCATAACAAACTACGGTTCCCGTAAGTTCTTCCATTAAATATGCATATTTATTATTAGGATGAAGAGTAAAGTGCCTTGGCCCGCTACCAGCTTCTGATTTCGCATACGAAGAAAAATTTAGTTGGCCTTTCTTTTTATCAACTGCATATACCATTACTTTATCAATACCTAAATCTGGCACAAACAAAAATTTATTATCTGCCGAAAGCACTGTGGCATGTACATGTGGAGCATTTTGTCTTGCTGTATTTGGCCCCAAAATATCTTTGTGCGTTATATTTTGTTTTAATGAATTTAACGAGCCATCTTTATTTGTGTTAAACAAACCAACCGTTCCGCTACTATAATTTCCTACAAAAATCCATTTGCCAGTTTTATCAATTGTTACATAACAAGGGTGCTTTCCCCCCGATGGTTGTTTATTTATTTCTGTAAGTATGCCATTTGTTTTATTAAAAGAAAAAGCAGTTACAGTTCCCCCACGAGGGTTAATGGTACTATCATCATTTTCATTTACTGCATAAATAAATTTTTCGTTTGGCGCAATCGTTAAAAAAGATGGGTTACTAGTTTTAGCAACACTTACAAAACTATTTTCTGCAGTAGTTGTATCAAATTTATACACATAAACACCTTCGCTTTTACCAGAAGTATAAGTGCCAATAATTAAATAATTGTTTTGGGAAAAAACTGAAATTGGAAATACCAATGTGATAAAAATTATAAATGATTTCATAGTTATTTTAAATAAGAAAGCAATATAACTTTTTATTCCCAATCCTTTTTTTATTTAAAAATAAATCTTACTTTACTGCATTAAATAACTTAAAACTTGCTATTATGAAAAAAATATTTGCAGTTGTTATGCTTGCTAGCTTTTTAATTTCTTGTAAAAAAGATTTAACGCAGCAACAAATGGATGATGTAAAAACAGATCCATTAAAATCTATCAAAGAAATAAATGCTTTTATAAAGCAAAAATTAGAAACTACAGGAAAGTTTGAATGGTCAACAGCATCCGATGAAATGATATGGAGTGCACTACAGCAAAGCGATTTTATTGCATCAGTAGGGTATAAGCCAGCTGCCGAAACCAATATTAATAGCCGTATTCATACCATAGATATCAATAGTGCAGCATGGTTATCTGCTAAAGAAAATATTATGCAAATTATTTTTGATGAAGAAATAAAAGTGAACAAAGATTTGCAAAAAGCGAATATGGAAGTTTGGCCCGAAACAGTTTTACCAGTAATAGATGTAGAAATAAAAAGTTTGGCTACAGTAAAAAAACTACGGGTATCTAATTTGTTGCGTTATGTAGAACCAATGGGTTATGAATCGTACGGTATGGATCCGCAAGCTGCAGCAAGAGTTGCTAGCAGCAGTGGTTGTGGGAGCAATGTGGCAGACAATACACTTGTAGCTGGCGCACATTATTCTGTAGCTACACCAAACGCAAAAGTATCTTGGAACTATGCATCGCATGGCATACAAAGTGCTTGGACAAAAAGCACCGGCAGTGGAATAAAAGTTTTTATTATTGATACTGGTTGCGAATATGATCAAGAAAATTTAGGTTCTACTTTTAACCAAGGCGCATCAAGCGGAAGAACTGTAGAAAAAACAGTTACACTTCCACGTTCATCTATTTTTGGAATTTATTATGGCGCATACGAAATACCCGACGATGGTTGCGGACACGGAACATCTATGGCGGGTGCATGTGCAGCGCCAAGAGGCACTGATGGAAATGCTTGTGGCGTGGCGTACAATTGCAATTTGGTTACTTGCCGTGCAGCAGAAGATGTTTATTTAGATGCATCGAAAGAAGCAAAAGGTGTGAGCGATGCATATGTAAATGCTGCTAACAGAGCAGATGTAAAAATTATTAGTATGAGCATGGGCAAGCTTACGAGTAGTGCGCAAATGGAAGATGCCATTCGTTATGCATATGGAAAAGGAAAATTAATGATGTGTGCTGGTGGTACTTCGTTTGGTTGGACAGCAGGATGGGTTGGTGTAATTTTTCCTGCATGGATGCCCGAAGTGCAAGCCATTACTGGCGTAAAACAAAATACTGCGTTTGCTCATTGCGATGATTGCCACAAAGGAAGCGAAATAGATTTTGTAGTAGTAATGGAAAGAGCAGGTGATAATATGCATCCACTTTCATTAGCCATGAGTGGCGATGCGCCAAGCACAGTGGGCGGTTCGTCTGTTGCTACGGCTACATGTGCAGGCATGGCTGCGTTGGTGTGGAGTCGTTTTCCAACATACACTGCAGCGCAAGTGGTATCAAAATTAATAACAAGCTCTAGCAATTATCCAGCAAAAACTGCTGAGTATGGTTGGGGAATTCCCAATGTAGATATTGCAACAAATTAATAACAATCCATAAATGTAAAAATGCCTTTCATCTTTTTGAAGGGCATTTTTATTTTAATAATATTTGGGGCTGTGAGCTGAAGAAACATTGGGCAACTTTTGTTCGGGCTCTTGTGGGCTCCGCTTCGCTACGTCCCTACATTTTGATGTAGGGATAAACCCGTCAGAGCCCGCAGCCCTTCAGCGGCAAATCTTTTTTCAACTTTTATTATGCAATAGATTGTGCAACGTAGGTTACGTGTTAGACGAAGTATATGTTTTAATGAGTACATTTTTTCCGAGCCAAATCTACCTAAAAACAACAGTTTTGGCTCTCAAATTAAAGCGTAATTTTTACAAATAATTTATCTAAGCTTACCACATTATCTACCAGTCCTATGCTATTAATATTATGGATAAGTGGTTTTGTACTTATCAATGTTACAAATAATTGTTTGTTGGTTTTAGTTTCTTCTTTAAATCGCATTTTTTTATTTTCTAATTCTGCAGCATACTTTTTATCAATCATAAAATCTTTTTCATGAAATTTTATTTCGCATAAGTTAATGCAATTGTCTTTTCTATTTATTACCAAATCTATTTGCGCCGCATTGCCAGTTTTTACTGTTTTACTTTTCCATATAGATGTTTCTGAATAAATACCAGCTATGCTTAATGCTTGTTTTATGGCTTCCGTATGTTTTAGACAAATCTTTTCAAATGCAAGCCCACTCCAGCTTTTCCAACTAGGGCTGTTGCTAAGTAATGCCCAAGCGCCTTTTGCCCCTGTTCTATTACTTTCCATAAATTTTAAATAAAAAAGAGAAAACTCATCTGTAAGTTTATATATGCCATCTTTTTTTTGTTTGCCCATAGGCAGGTACAATGTTATAAAACCCGATGCAGATAATTCATCTAAAAAATCGGTAGCACTACCACCTGTAGGCAATTTACAAGCTTTCATTAATTGTGTTCTGTTAAGCCCCATGGGTTTGTTTGCCAGGGCTCTTATAATTTTTATATATCTTTCGGGGCTATCAAAAAGCGAATAAAATAATTCTGTAAATTCATCATACAACCAGCCTGCTTTTGTAAAACATGCTTGTTCTATTATTTGCGTAGCGCTTATGCCAGCTTTTATATGGCTTAAGTATTTGGGTATGCCGCCCATAGCCATATAAATTTGTGTAATTTGGTATTGGTTTAAATATATTTTTCTTTTATGCAAAAATTGTTCTGTTTCGTATAATGAAAATGGTAGTAAAGCTATTTTTTGCGTTAGTCTATTGTGCAGCCCACCTCTATTACGTACCACATTTTTTATCATCCAGCTGGCAGATGAGCCACATATTACGACGGCTACATTTTTTTGTAGGCTTGCCCAACTATTCCAAAAGTTTTCAAATGCAGCTAAAAAATTAGATTTAAATGTTTGCATCCAAGGAAATTCATCCAAAAACAACACTACTTTTTTTCTGCGTAATTTTTTTTCTAACAATGTTTCTAATGAGTCAAAAGTTTCGAACCAATCAGTAGGCATTATGGGTAATTTAACACCATCATTTAAGTCTATTACCATTTTTTTTACAAACTTTTTTATTTGCATATCGGTAGTAATATTATGTACACCAGCATATTCAAAAGTTATATTCTTTTTTAAATATGTTTTTATGAGATAGGTTTTTCCCACACGCCTTCTTCCATACACCGCTACGAGTTGAGCATCTTCAGCATTTACTACATCATCCAATATATTTCTTTCTGCCTCTCTGCCTATTATATCTTCTTCCATATTGCATTTATTTGAGAGCCAAATGTACATTATTTTATTAGTTTTGGCTCTAAAATTATTACTTATTTAGAGCCATAACTACATTATTTTTATAGTTTTGGCTCTGAAAATATCACTAAAAATTAATACAATATATTGATAAATAAACAACTATAATATTATTTAGTTACAGAAAAATTTATAAATTTAATATAAATATTGTAATTTCATTTACAAAAGAAAAGCATAAATATTTTGTGCGAATTTATTCGCACAAAATAATTGTCTAATAAAAATATTATCATTTTATATTGCAGTGTATAAATGTACTTATAAATGACAACAGATTTTTCTTGGCTTAGCCGTACCGAATTACTAATAGGTAAAGATGCCTTACAAAAACTTGCAAGCAGCCATGTGATGGTTGTAGGACTTGGTGGTGTGGGTTCTTATGCCGCTGAGTTTATTGCACGCAGTGGTATTGGTAAGATGACAATCATAGATGGCGATGTGGTGGATCCTACAAACCGCAACAGGCAATTACCAGCATTGGCTACAAATCATGGCCAATATAAAGCAACGATAATGGCAGAGCGTTTAAAAGCTATCAATCCCGAGCTCGAAATAAATGTAGTACAATCTTTCATAAATCCTGAAACGGTGCAAACGTTATTTGTAAATAAACCAGACTATGTTATTGATGCTATTGATAGCATAACACCAAAGCTAACCTTTATCATACATGCATATGAGCAGCAAATACCAATGGTAAGCAGCATGGGGGCAGGTGGAAAATTTGACCCAACAAAATTGCAAGTGGCAGATATTTCTAAAACATACAATTGTGTTTTTGCTCAGCAAATAAGAAAAGTGCTCAAACGAAATCATGATATAAGGCGTGGCATAAAATGTGTTTTCTCGCCTGAAATGCCAAAGAAAGAAAGTTTGATAATGACCGATGGCAGCAATTATAAAAAATCGGCGTATGGTACAATTTCTTATTTGCCCGCAGTGTTTGGTGCAGTAGCAGCAAGTGTAGTTATACGAGATTTAGTTGGAGAGTAGTGTTATTTAGTTTATTTCTATTTCATCTATAAAAATAATGGTATCGCCGCCAGCTCCAGCATGCCAAGCTGGTAATTTGCCATATTGAAGGGCTTTTATTTTTACAAACCTTGCACGTGCATTTAAGTTTGATATTATTGTTTTTATTTGTGTTTTTTCATCTTCTACTTGCAATATATTAGATCTGGTAAAAGCTTCTGTAAAGATTTTTCCATCTTCCGAAATTTCATACGACACTGTTTTAGGCATCACAATCCATGCTCCCACATCTTGCAAAAATGTAGTTTTGATACTCGTTATGGTTTTAATTTTTTTTAAATCTATAACCGCATCTACATTATTATTTTGATAGCCTTGCCAATTTCCTTTTCGCCAATTTAGATCTCCTCTAATGCCATCAATCAAAGCTTCATTTCCTCCTCCATTGTACGAATGCAAGTATGCTGTATTTTGAAATACAGAAAAGTTATTAGGCCTTTTAATAAACGATGCTGTAGTAATTAAACTTTTTTCTCCTTTGGTATTTACAGCCAATGCTTTTACAACGCAAGATTTGCTAATAATAATTGGCGAAGAAAATTTTTCTGAAAAACTCGTTGGTACTGTGCCATCGGCTGTATAAAATATATTTGTATTTGGCTGGTTGCTATACATATTTATTTCGATAGTTTCTTTAAACGACATTGCCTTTGCATCTATAATCGGGTTTAAAATAACTTGCTCATCTGTAATAGAAGTTGATGGGTAGTCAATATTACCAAAATTAGCAGCTTTATTACCCATAGTAAAACTAAGCTTGCCACCATTCATTATTGTTTCGTGTTGTAAATAACTTTTTAAATAAGCTTTATTATTTAGCGATGCAGATTGAATGTAGAAATTATCATTACTTATATTATTGGCTATTATGGTAAAATTTTTTTTATTTTCTAGATGTATTACTGCTTTTTTAAAAAGTGGTGTGCCAATAACGTATTGGTTTGTGCCTGGTGTTACTGGATAAAATCCAAGAGCACTTAATACATACCATGCACTCATTTGTCCACAATCTTCATTGCCACTCAAGCCATCGGGTTTATCATGATACATTTCATTTATTATTTGATGTATTTTTTCTTGTGTTTTATTTGCTTTGCCTACAAAGTTGTAGAGGTAAGCAATATGATGACTTGGTTCGTTGCCATGTGCATATTGACCTATGAGTCCTGTTATATCTGCTTGTTCTCTGCCCATAGTTTTTGATGATGTACTGAATAATGAATCTAATTTATTTTCTACTTTTTCTTTGCCACCCATCATGCGCATATATCCACTAAAATCTTGCGGGGTATAAAATGAATATTGCCAACTGTTGGCTTCAGTAAAATTATTATCTACATTTTTTGCATCAAAAGGCGTAAGCCAGTTGCCATTTTTCTTTGGCCGCATAAACCCTGTTTGTATGTCTAATAAATTTTTATAGGCTTGTGCTCTTTTTATGTAAGTTGTATAATCTGATGTATAATTATTTTTTTTTGCAAATTGCGCAATACACCAATCATCATATGCGTATTCCAAGGTTTTGCTCACGCTTTCATTTTCGTCATCTTGCTCTAAGTAGCCGTGGTTTAAGAGTGCGGGCAAACCAAAATGATTCCAATTGGCACTTTTTTTCATTGCTTCAAAAGCTAGTTTAGTATCAAAATTATTTATTCCCTTCATAAACGCATCTACTATTACAGGCACGCTATGATAGCCAATCATACAATCAGTTTCGCAACTTCCCAATTCCCACACTGGTAATCTACCACCATATTTATATTGGGCTAAAAATGTTTTTATATAATCAAGTGTTCGTTGTTTATCAATAATAGTGTATAATGGGTGTGCAGCTCGGTAAGTATCCCACAACGAAAAAACAGAATAGTTGGTAAAGTTAGTAGCAGTATGTATTTGGTTATCTCTCCCTCTGTATTTTTTATCTACATCCATATTTATATTGGGTACTATCATGGTATGGTACAAAGCCGTATAAAATGTACGAAGCTGTTGTACATTATTGGATTCTACTTCAATTTTATGCAATTCTTTTTCCCAAATATCGGATGCGTTTTTTTTTATTTTTTCAAAATCCCAATTAGGCAATTCTGTTTCTAAATTTTTTAGAGCGCCATCTATACTTACGCCAGATATGGCAACTTTTGCCATAACCATTTTTGTGTTAAAAGTAAAAAATGCTTTTAGGTTTTTAGAACTATCTATTTGTGAAATAGTATTATCTACAATTGCATCGTTTTCCCAAATACCTTTCTTAATAAATGGCACTGAAAATTCAATGGCAAAAAAAACAAATTGATTTTGTGCCCACGCTTTACTTCTTCGCAGCCCAACAACGGTGTGGTCATTAATAATTTTTATAGAAGATAATAATACTTCATCTCTATGTTTTAAATCTAAAATGATAGAGGCATGTTTATCGTTTGTAAATTGATATTTATGAAAACCAACTCTTGTTGTAGAAGTTAATTCGGCATTAATACTATCATTGGAAAGTATTACAGAATAATAACCTGGGCTTGCTTTTTCAGAACTATGCGAAAAAAAAGAACCATATATTTTATTGTTTGGTGATGGTATTCCATTGGTGGGCATTAATAAAATATCGCCAAAGTCGCTACATCCAGTTCCGCTTAGGTGTGTATGTGTAAAGCCATAAATAAAATTATCGTCGTAATGGTAGCCGCTACAACCGTCCCATCCATCGAGCCTTGTATCGGGACTTAGCTGTACCATGCCATGTGGCAAAACAGCGCCGGGGTATGTGTGACCATGGCCGCCGGTACCAATAAAGGGATCTACATATTTTGTAAAAATATTTTGAGAATTGGCGAGCAAAGCCATATTAATAAATAATAAAAGACAAAATCTATTTTTCATCGTATAAAGTTATAGTACATCCTGCATTTATGAACTTGTAAAAAGATGAATTTCTAAAATAATTTTTGTATAATCTAAATAATTTTGTACTTTTTCCTCCGTAATTTCCTTCAATCACTAAAACTATTTATTATGCCACACAATTATTGGTTACTTTTCGTAGCCGGACTTATTCCCCTTTTTGTAGGATTTATTTGGTACAACCCAAAAGTGTTTGGTAATACTTGGATGCAAAGCATTGGCATGACCGAAGAATCTATGAAAGGCAGTAATATGGCTTTAATTTTTGGATTATGCTATGTATTTGCTTGTGTTTTAGCTATGGGTTTAATGCCCATTGTTATTCATCAGTTTGGTTTCAATTCTATTTTCCAAGGCGATACTTCTCCAGAGTCTGCATCGTACATGAAAAACTTTTTTGACAATTACGGAGGTCGGTTTAGAACTTTTAAGCATGGTGCTTTGCATGGTGCGCTAACTGCAATATTTATTGCATTGCCTATTATTGGTACCAATGCATTGTTTGAGCGTAAAAGTGTAAAGTATGTTGCCATACATGTAGGATATTGGTTTGTAACCATGTTGTTGATGGGTGGTTTGCTTTGTGGGTTTATGTAAGTTGTAAAAATATTTTATTAGTAAGCCACTCTATTGAGTGGCTTTTTTGCTTTTGGTAAATAAATTTTCAGAATAAATATTTTTATAAAAACGAACCAGTTTCTTTTTTTGTAGATAGAGTAATTATGGACAATTATAAAAATATTTTACTAATATTTTAAACGATTTTCTTTAAGACTTACTAAATATCCTTTCTTTTTTAAAAACAAGTTGCAATTATTTTTTCGGAGCAATGCCGGAGTACTACTGTATTGCCTCACTGTAAATATATTGCCGCTGTTTAAAACCTATTCATACACTATGACAATGTAAAAATTATTTTATCATAAAAACAAAATACAAGATTATGAAACATCTTAAAAAAATAACAGTAATAGCTTTATCAATGTTTTCTTTAGCAGCATGTCAAAAAGCCATTAACCCACTTACGCCAGATGAAAATGCTGCTGCTGCAAAAGTAACAAGTAATAATAGCGGAGATGAATTTGCTCGCAATGGCGGTGGCAAACATGTTTATACTTTAAGCAACCAAGTAAGCGGAAACGCTGTATTGGACTACACTAGAGCCTCTGATGGTAAACTCACTTACAATACTTCTTATGCAACTGGTGGTAATGGTACTGGTGGTGGTTTGGGTAATCAATACGCCTTAATTTTAGGAGAAGATGATGATGATGAAAATATACTTTTAGCAGTGAATGCTGGTAGCAATAGCATTTCATCTTTTAATGTAACTGGTAATGAGTTGGTGCTAAAATCAACCATAAGCTCGGGTGGTATGCGCCCAATAAGTATTGCGCAGCACGATGATATTGTGTTTGTACTTAATGCTGGTGGTATGGGAAATATTTCGGGATTTAAATTGGGCAACAATAATATGCTTACGCCAATTGCTAATTCTACAAGGCCGCTAAGTTCTACTGCATCTGGCGCTGCAGAAATTGCTTTTGTAAATGATGGAAAAGTATTGGT
>JAYTGY010000154.1:0-13322 GCA_043733065.1 Ferruginibacter sp. | reverse complement strand
GTTTTTATAATTTCACTAGCTTCAAATGTAATGGCTTGTTTTGCTATAACGATTATATCCTCTGAATCTAAATAAGTACTTAAATCTAAGCTATACGTTTTTCCAGTTTCTATAGATACATTTAAGTTTGCTATTTTTAATTCCTCAACTGTTTGTGTATTTTCTTTTTTACACGAAAAAAATACAGACACAAATAATACAACAGTTGCAAATAATTTAATTGACTTTGTCATTGAACAAAAAGAGGGCTTTGGTAATTTGAAATTGGAAGTTACATTACTTTGCTTCACAAATTACAAAACTGTAAAACTTTTCTTTTTTGTGGATAAACCCTAAATAATATTCATATGAGCTGCAAGTTTTATTAGCGAAGCCGTATTTTTTGCTGCAAACTTTAATAAAAGGCTTTTTCGATGTGTATCCACAGTACTTGCGCTAATACTCAATTGAGAGGCTATTTCGTTATTGGTATTTCCATCAGCTATGAGTTCTAACACTTCCTTTTCTCTTCTGGTAATTACTGGTATGTCATTTTCTGTATCTGGCTTACGTATAGCTATGGCAGCATCAAAACTTAAAAACTGTTTGCCTTGGTTTACGGTATGTATGGCTTCCATCAACTCTTGTTGCGATGCATTTTTTATTACATAACCACTTGCGCCATTTTGCATCATTTTTTCTATATAGCTCTGTTGGTTAAAAGTGCTTAATGCAATAATATATATACTTGCATATTTTTCTTTTACTGCGGCACATAAATCTATACCGCTTTTATCTGGCAAGTTTATATCCATCAAAATAATATCTGGCTTGTTGTGTTGCAAGAAAGCCAAGCATGCTGCTGCATTATTGGCATGGCCCATCCATTCAATATCGGGTTCGTTTTGTAATAACGAATGAATACCCTCTATTACCATGTAATGATCATCTACTGCAAATATTTTTATCATATCATAAATTTATTTCGATTAGTACCGATGTCCCTTTTCCACTTTGTGAATCTACATCAATTTTTCCTTTTAAAAATTCTACCCTATTGGTAATATTGCTCCAGCCCATGCCGGAAGGCTTGTTTATAATAGCCTTATCAAAACCTTTGCCATCATCTTCTACAGTTACCGATAATTGCCCATCGGTTTTCGTAACCTGTACAATAGCATTTTTTGCTACGGCATGCTTCATTGTATTGTTGATGAGTTCTTGTACAATACGATAAATGGTTATGCCTATTGTTTGGTCTATAATTTCGTTTTCCAATCCAATAGATTGATAAGAAATTTGCAAAGCACCTGATTGTTGTATCTCATTACAAAAATCTTTTAGTGCGGTATCCAATCCAAATTTTACCAATGCTTCTGGCATCATATTATGTGCTACTCGGCGCATTTCTTTTATAGAACTATCTAGCATATCCATGCTGCGTTCAAAAGCCTGTGCGTTATCAGGCGTCATTATCATATTTCCTTTCATAGTATTGAATGAGTATTTAATACCCGATAACATACCACCCAATCCATCGTGCAAATCTTTGGCAAGCCTTGTGCGTTCTTGTTCTTCGCCTTTAAGCACAGCCTCTGTTGCGGTGAGTTGTTGTTGGGTTTCTAGTTCGGATATCTTTTGTTGTTGGAGATTTTGTTTATGTTTATAATTTTTAAAACCGAATAAACTAAGGCCAAGTATTGCCACTGCAACACTGCCAAATAAAACATTGAGTGTGTTTTTTTGTTTAATAGTAGTTTGCTGCAATTTAATGGTTGTTTCCTTTTTCTCATTCTGGTATTGCGTTTCTATTTGATGAATTTTAATTTTTATTTTGTCATTAGAAATACTATCGTTTAACTTTTCAAACATTAACTGAAATTCGTAAGCTTTTTTGTGGTTTCCCACCGCAGCATATAGTTCAGCCATTGAGGAATATTCACCACGATAATCTGCCGAAAGTTCCTGTTCTTGAATAATTTTCATGCTTTTTTCTCCGAATTGCAAGGCCTTTTTATAGTCCTTTAATCCAAGATAGTTCTTGTATAATGCAGCGTAACCAGAAAGTTCACCAATGATGTAATTTGAATTGGTGGCTACATTTATAGCCTCTTCCGCCAAGGATAACCCTTTCGAGTATTGTTTAAGTATACAATAGTTTTCGCCTAAGTCGGCAAGACTCATGGCAATAAATTGATCGTAATGAATTTTTTTTGCCACCGCTAATCCCAACTGCTGATAATATATGGCAGTGTCGTATTTTTTACCCTCGTGAAGTGCAAGTGCATAATTATAATACGAAACTGCGAGGTAAGTATCGTTATGTGATTCTTTGCACAATTCTATGGATTTTAAATAATAAGGATACGATTTTTCAGTTTCTCCCATTTGTAAAAGAGCCGATCCAATATTGTAAGGAATTTGTGGAAAGGATAATAGCAACGAATATTCTTTTGCTTTTTTCTCTGCTAATAAATGATAATCTAAGTATTCCTGAAAATGTCCCATAGACATATGAGCTGTACCGATTCCTAAAAGAGCAGCAATTTCAAACCAATTGTTTTTTGTAGCCTTGGAAAATTTCAATAATTTCTCAGTTGTTTCTAGCATTTCTTTGAACATGCCGCTAGATTGAAGAACGGAGGCTTTATGTGCTAAAGCCGAAGCTTGTCCTTTATTATACTTGATATCTGCAGCTTTTTTTTCAGCTATTTCTAGATAATATAAAGAAGAATCCGCATTTCTAGTTTGCCACCATTCTGCATATTCTACAAGTGCTTTACATTGATTAGAATCATTGTTGTAACTGGTTATGGCTTTAATAATATCTTGTTGACTTTTTTGTAAAGTGGGGCGTTGAGCAATTGCGTTTTCTGCAAAGCCAAACAAACAAAACAGAAAAAAATATATTTCTTTTTTCATAAAAATATCTTTTGTAAAAGTATAAGGAAACATTTTATCTCCGCCTCCCCTTTTTCCATGATATTTTGAATGATATTTCTTTTATTTTAAAAATTCCCTTTTTAGGGGAAATGTTTTTTTTGCAATATTGTTAGTTTTGAATATTGATTTTTTAGTACTACTCTATAAAACTAATTGCATGAAAAAAATATGTTTATTCCTTAGCCTTATTGTAATTTTTATTTGTGCCCATGCGCAAGCACCTGTAAATGATGAGCCGTGTGGGGCTATTGATGTGCCTATAATAACAGCAGAACCAATTTTAGTGAATTGTTTACCAACAACTGTTTATTCCTATGCAAATGCTACATTAAGTCCTGCAATTCCCAATACTACTTGTACAGGTGGTACATCGGTTACTGGTGAGCAACGAACTGGTTATATTGGTACTACTTTCGAAACAGCAAACCAAAGTCGTATATCACTTTACATAAGAAGCAATGCTGGTAGCTTAGCAGAACGATTTTATTTATCTGGCGATGGTAATGCTTGGTTGCAAGGTGCACTTTCTCAAAACAGTGATATAAGATTAAAGAAAAATATTGTGCCTTTGCAATTATCCTTAAACAAATTAATACAACTAAATGGCTACACTTATAATTGGATAAGTAAAGATAAAGACCCCAAGCAGCAGATAGGTTTAATAGCACAAGAAGTAAAAAAAATATATCCTCAATTGGTATCAGAAATAAAAGGACAAAATGGCGAAACAAACCTTGCGGTAAATTACATTGGGCTAATACCTGTAATGATAGAAAGTAGAAAAGAACAACAAAAAAAAATTGACGAATTAAAAATACTCCTACATAAATTGATAAACAAATAATCTATGAACAACATCTCCATACATACATGCAAAGGCGCACAAAAATTACTTTTTGAAAATATTGTACGTATAGAAAGCTTCCTCCATGGTACTTCTCTCACGAAACATATTTGATTGTATTGACACGAACACAGGCAGAGGGGTTGCAAGTTATTCAAAACCTATAAAAAATTCTGTTTCTAGTTTGCTTTCATCATTTGTCCAATGCCCATAAATTTCAACGTATGGTAGCGATACTTCAAAGCCTTTATTCTTTATTTCATTTTTCATAGCTTGCCCTACTTGCTTTATTAAGCTATAAGCACCAATGTGTTTATAATAAGCATACTTTGTAAAACGTACAATTTTGTGTTCGAGCACAACGTTAGGCGTTGGAATACTGTTTAGTTCTACACCTGCAAACACTCTATTATCTTCTTCATAAACCCAAATGTTTTTTCCTTTGTTTTCTAGTTTATTCAACTTTAGTGTTTGCCACATTTTATCCGATAACTTAAATGCTGTGCCCACATAATTTCCATTTACAGCAATACCTGAAAATCCATAAACGTCCAATTCTAAAATAGTAGTGATAATTTCAATATTCATTACTTACAAATATTAGTGTGTTAAAAATACACATTAGTTGTTACTTTTTGTAAAGGAAGGGTTTTTGCAAATAGTTAATTATAAAAAGACTTTGTTGTGAAACCTCACCTAGGTATTTGTTTGAGTAGAATACCAAACTGGAATTAATTATTCTTTTTTTTCTAAACCATATTGAATGTTTTCATACTTGTATTGCTGTGTAAAAAGTAAGTGCCAAAGTGGGGTGGTTTTATTTGGTAAAAGCAATTTTTAGCTCTTCTGCTTTTGCTCTACCTGCTTTGTAATTTTGGTCTAGCGAAATGGCTTTATCTAAGTATGCTAATGCTTGAGTGCTATATTTTTTACTTTGTCTTTGTTTTGCCCATGCCCAATATGTAAAACTCATTACTTTCCAATTGGCGTAATCACTATTTTTTTCTTGCTTGTCTATAATAGATTGAAAGTCTTGCTTTGCAAATTTTCTTTTAGCGAAGAAAAACCAAGGTAAATTTTCTGCAACACTTCCTCTTAAAAATTCTGGTAAATAGGATACAGTTGCATAATTTTTTACGGCGTCGTTAAATAATAAAAATGCTTGGCCTAACCGTTTAAGTTTCTTTGTTTCTGCACCTACCAATGATAAGGCAGATGCTCTGTACGATGCTATAAAAGGCATTAATTCTTTAGAAGTATAGTGCGAATCAAAAAGTTCGCTTAATATATCAAAGCTCTTTTTTGCATAGCCTTTAAATGCCGATTTAGAAAAAAACGAAAGGTTTAAAGCTATTTCGTGGTAAATAATGCCAAGGCGGGTTTTATTAATTTCATTCGAATTTTGTTTGTAATTTTCTTCAACTTCTTCGAGTTTAATTTTCAATTCAGTTGTGTCTATAAGTTCCATTACATCGTCTAATTGATGTTCAAAGGCTTTTATTTTTAAAAGGTCTAAGTTTTGTGTTTGTGCGTTGGTGCTGTTAATTGTTGTCATGGTTAACATAATTGAGGTGATTAATAATTGTCTCATTTTTTTATTACTTTAATTGATGAGACAAAATTGCGACTCAATGCCGTTATGTAACGATGACTTAAGTTAAGATTTTAGTTTGGTTAAAATTCTGCTTCTAATTCTGCTCAGGCTCTCGGGGCTTATACCTAAAAAATTGGCTATGTACTTTTGTGGTATTCTTTGAAAAAGATCTGGTTGTTTTTTTATTAAATTTAGAAACCTTTCTTCTGGTTTGTCCGACGAAAGCGACATAGCAATTTCAGTTGCTCTTTGTGCTACTTGCTCTGCCATTAGCCTGCCAAAAGTTTCGTATTTATTACATGCTTTATATAAGGTATATAGGTTTTCTTTTTGTATAACAAATACGGTTGTGGCTTCCATAGCTTGCAAGTTCATTATGCAAGAAGTGTTATGCGTAAAACTTTGAAAGTCGGTTACCCAAGCGTTTTCAAAAGAAACATCACAGGTTTTTTCCACCCCGTCTTTTACATGAAAATGTCTGATAGTACCCTCGGCAATAAAACCAATGAAATTGCAAATTTTTCCATCTTGCAATAAAAATTCTTTCTTCTTTAAATATTTCACTTCAAAATATTTATCTATAAGATGTAGTTCTTCATCTGTTAAAGTAACTTTTGTATTACAATATATTTTAAGTAAGTTAAACATAGTAAGGTTGTAAAAAAATCTGTTCCATACAAATATATACGGTATCTTTTTTATTTCATCATATTTTAAAACCAATAAATAAATTGTAATAGCTCTTGTTAGTAAGTTTACTTTTCAGTGGTTGTCCACCAAAATGGTTTATAACTCACGAAATATATTTGATTGCATTCTTAACACACAAACGCAGGTGGAGGGCGCACAACAATTGCTTTTTGAAAATATTGTGCGTATAGAAAGCAAGAGCAATTATTGTAAAATATTTTTTGCAGATAATTCCTTACCGCTTACGGTTTCAAAAAAAATAGCTTGGGTAGAGTAGCATTTACCAACCGATATTTTTTAAGAATACACCGCACCCATTTGGTAAAAAAAATATTACAACTATATTTTTATCAGCGCACCACATACAATCGCAAATGAAGAAAAAATATGCATAAGCAGAAGACCAAAAATGTATTTGCAGAAAATAGTTGCATATATTTTTCAAAAATCCCCTTTTTAAGGGAGTTGCCATCTTTAATATTCACAATATTTTTGGTGTTGTAAAAATCATCCAACTTTCAATATTGTATAAAAACCATTATCAGTAAACATACTTACTTTTTAAATGCATTTTTTTATGAAAAAGATAATCCTTTTTTTTAGTGCTTTTCTTTTATCTCAAATATTATTTGCACAGCCTGCAAACGATAATTCGTGCGGAGCAATAACCATACCTGTAGAAAATTTAGGGTGCGAACCTACAACAGTTTATAGTTATACAGGCGCTACTTGGAGCAGCGGTAGTGCAAATACTTGGTGCGAAAATTTTCAAAACTTAGATGTGTGGTATAAATTTACTGTTCCTCTAAATGGCAAAGCAAGGGTAAGTATTGCTACTAATAATGTGGGTGAAGGATATACAGCTGAAATGTACAGCGGCACTGCTTGTAATAGCCTTACCATTTTCAATAGTTTTACTAATGGGTATCCATGCATGAACTCTACAAATACAACGGATAATACCCGTGAGTTTGTTAGCTTAACGGCTGGCAGTACCGTTTACATGCGTGTGTATCGGCAATTTTTTAATACGGCTGCTTATGCAGATGGCGCCATAAAAATTTGTGTTAGTAATAATAATATATTGGCAGATGAGCCTTGTGCTGCAGGATTTTTCACTGTAGATGCACAAGATCCATTGGGGCAAGATTGTGTGCCGGTAACAAGTTATGATTGGGCAGGTGCTACACTTACACCAGCCATACCAAATCCTTCTTGCATAAGCCCTATGCCTCCTGCAAATGTTAGAGATGTATGGTTTAAACTTAGGGTGCCTGCAAGTGGTAAATTGCGAGTAAATCACACATACAACGGTACATGTATTGCAGCATATACTGCTACTGCTTGTAATGGAATATTTACAGAAATGGGCTGTAGTTTTTTTGGTTTCAACTGGACAAACCTTACACCAAATAGCATTGTTTATATACGCTTATTTCGTTACACAGGCACAGGCGGGGTACTTACGGATGGCAGTGCAAAAATTTGTGCAGCAGAATCTAACCAAGTACCAGTTGCAAATAATACTGTAGGCAGGGTAGGTATTGGTATTGATACACCGTTTGCCAAATTAGATGTAGTGGGCAATGGATTATTTCGTTCTACACTTACTACACTTGGCAATTTAGAAACCCGTGGCGACCTTATTGTAGCAGGAAATATTCTTTCAAAATATGGCAACACAAAATTGCCCAACAATACGTCTGTTGGTGGGCAACTATCATTGGATTCTTTAGCTTTTAGCAATCGAAGTGGAAATCGCATTTCATTGTTTGGTGGTTTAGGAAATGCTCCCCAATATGGTTTGGGAATACAAAGTGGCTTGTTGCAAATGTATTCCGATGGGCCATTTTCGAGTATTGCATTTGGCTCTGGAAATAGTTATTCATTTATTGAGCGAGCAAGAATAATAAACCAAGGTGAGTATGGTATGCAATTAACAGGCAGGCTACAATTGCGCACTGGCACTCAGTCTGCGGGGCATTGGCTTACCAATACTGCAAATACAGTAAATGCTGCTTTCATTGGTATGGCTGCCGATGATCGTGTTGGTTTTTATGGTGGTACAGGTTCGCAGTGGGCGCTTACCATGAATACTACTACCGGAAATGTAGGCATTGGTCTTAATACTGCAAACCCAACAAGACCCCTTTCTTTCCCCGCAGCATTGGGAGAAAAAATTCTTCTATACCCAGGTGGCGCAGGCGAAGTAGGTATTGGTGTGTATGGAAATGAATTGCGTTTACATGCAGATAACCCTGGCGCAAAAGTAAGTTTTGGTACACAAGATAATGCTGGGGTTTATGCAGAAAATGCATTAGCACAAAGAAATGGTGTGTATGCTTTTTCTATATTGGGTAGCTTATGGGTAAATGGGACAACTTATGCAAGCGATGAGCGCTTTAAACAAAACATTATACCCATAGATTCTGCACTAAATAAATTAATGCGAATAAATGGTGTAGAGTACGAAATGAAAACAAAAGCCTTTTCTAAAAATCATTTTTCGGAGGGCAGGCAAATTGGTTTGCTAGCACAAAATGTAGAAACGGTAGTACCCGAAGCAGTGAATGAAAAAGACGGATACAAAGGCGTAGATTATGCAAAGCTGGTGCCACTTTTAATAGAAGCTGTAAAAGAACAAAATAAAAAAATAGAACTACAACAAATAGAAATTGATAACCTTAAAAGATTAATTGAACATAGATAAAAAATGCAATGAGCCATAATAAAAAGTTTATACCAACCAACATGTTAATAGGCGAAACTGCCTGACAGCAGACAGGTAACATGTAGCAAAAAATAAAAAAAATATTAACAGATGAAAAAAATACTTATCCTTTTTATGCTTGCATGTTTTGCAAACATAAATACACAAGCACAACTTTTTAATAAGCTAAAAGAAAAAGCAGCAAAGGCTTTGGAGCCTAAAAAGAAAACAGAAACACCAGCAGCTGCACCAGAAGAAAAACAAGGAGCTACCGAAGAAGCTCCTACAAGTGCTAAAAAAGCAAAAGTAAAATGGCAACCCACTTCAGATTGTAGCAAACTATTTACATTAGAAAAAGGAGAAACATTTTTGTACGATGAAACCAAAGTGTATGCTGCCAATGGAAAATTGACAACCTATTTTGTGGTAACCAACAATAAGTATGAATATTTTTTAATTGAAGATGGTAAGCGTACAGGGCCTTTTAAAGAAGCACCTTTAAAACAAATGAACATCGTTTCGGATAAAAAAAATAGCGAAGAAGATGGAAGTGATAATGATGATGATGATAAAATAGAAATGGGTGGCGATAAAAAAGATCCTGTAGCACAGCAATACAGTAAAACCATTAGCAATAAATTGTACATCGTTTTTAATGGCAAAAATTTTGGGCCTTATGATTATGTGGCTAAAATGAAAGTAACTCCCGATAAGAAAAAGTTTTGGGCTGCAGTAATAATTGGAGGTGTAAATGAAATGATGTCTAAAATGGGCATGGGAAATTCTTATTTGGTAAACGAAGCAGGGGTAAAACAAAAGGGTGGAGACCAAAATAGCTTTGCAGTAAAAATGATGGTGAATCAAAATTTCTCGGCTGCTGCTTTAAGCGTTATGGACAATGCAGCTCAAAAAGCCATCACTATTTCATCTACAGGTAAAAAACAAGAAAGTAATATTACAGATTTATATAGTGATGGAAAATCGATGATGATGATTGCAGATAATGGCGATATCATTTCTGTGCCTTCGCAGAGCCCTACACAATTAATGGTAAATGGTAATGAAGCCGCTAGTTTTAAAATTCCTATAAAAGCTATGAACAGGCTCTTTATAATGAGCGATTATAAAAAATCTGTTTATTATACTAAAGGAAAATTATATAGGGGAGATGGTAGTGAAGAAGCTTTAACTGGTGTTACATTTCCAAAATTTGCCATGGTAAATAATCAACCTACCATTTGTTATTACAAAATTCATGAAACAGAAACTGGCGACAAAGATGTTTATCTCTGCAAAAAAACATTATAAATCCATTGTTATTATTGTTTTTTGTGCAGCAATATATTGCCTATTTGTTTTTGCAAAAAAGCAATATAGCAATCCTGATTTTGGAAAAAAATTTGGCACAAAAGCAGCAGCAGCAGAAAAGAAGGTAGCATTAATGCAAGATGGGTTTGAATTGTGTGCTTCGCTTTGTAAGGAAAAGCCATTGTTTTTGCAAAGCATTATTTTTCCGGAGGTAATGCGCTATAGCCAATTAAAAGATGGCATTGAAACCGAGAGCCTGCGAACATTATACGTACAATTTGGTGCGGAGTATGCTAACTTTTCCATTGGTATTTTTCAAATGAAACCCACATTTGCACAGCAAGTAGAAACAAAAGCAGCTGCACTTTTGCCTCATAGCATGTACAACGAATTGCAATTAGGTTATGAAAGTACGAGCGAAGAAGATATTCGCATGCTACGGGTGGAAAGATTGCAAGATGACAATTGGCAATTGATTTACCTAACGGCATTCATACTTATTTGCAAGGAGCAGTATAAAAACAAAATATTTGAAAATGAAATAGAAAGGCTTCAATATTATGCTACTATTTACAATGCAGGCTTTGATAAACTCGACGAATACATTTCACAAAAAATAAAAGAAGAAAATTTTTATTTAGAAAACGGAATGCCCGATAAAAAATTTAAATATGCAGCTATTGCATCTTATTTCTTTAATAAATAATGGAACTAATTTTTATAAAGCAGAAATTAATTTAGTTGTGGGTGTCTCACACACGAAAGCACAATCAAAATTTATGAGAAAATTTTTAGCCAAAATTAATCCTATAAAAATATCAAAAATCCCCTTTTTCGGGGATATCCAATTCCCACGAAATACTAGAATTTTACATCATCAAATCATTTAAACATTTTAGTCATGAAAAAATTAGCCATTCTTTTTGTAGTAGTATGTACAACTTTATTTGCAAATGCAACTGTACGTAGAGTAAATAATAATATAGGTGTTGTTGCCGTGCCAGGTTTTGTATTTACAAATGCATCATCTGCCCTACAAGATGCAGTAAATGCCTCTGTAGCTGGCGATACTATTTATATAGAAGGATCTGCAACCGCATATAGTGGAGCAACAGTAAATAAGAAACTAACATTTATCGGTACAGGTTATTTGTTAAAGAATGTAAATACAAGTCAGCTTGGTAATAACCCAAATACAGCACCCATACAAGCTAATATTGAAGAGGCGAATGCTGGTACCATTCAGTTTACAGATACTTTAACATCGGGTTCTAAAATAATGGGATTGAGAGTAGGTGTTTACTTAAATAGAAGTGCAGATGACATTACTATAGAAAGATGCCGATTATCTGATTTGAGAATGAATTTAAATGCTACAAGTACTGGGCAAGTAATAAATAATTTTAAAATAAATAAGTGTTATATAGATGGTGCAAACTTGTATCAATATACTTACTACATGACAAATTTGGAAGTAACTAATTGTATTTGCCAAGCACTATATATGTCTCCAAATCTTAACAGCACTCAGTTATTAAGTGGACTAGTGAGAAACAATGTAATGTTAAATGGCGGGTTTTATTTAAGCAACTGTTTGGTGAGTAATAATATATTTCCAAGTGGAGTAGGCACTTCTATTGTGGCTTCTAATTTTAAAAATAATTTATCATACACTACTGATTTGCCAGTTGGCAATGGCAACCAAAATAATGTAACCATGGCCAATGTATTTTTATTGGTGCCTACTGTAAATAGTTATGATGGGCAATGGCAATTAAAAGCGGGCAGCCCCGCTATAGCGGCAGGCGAAACCATTGGTGCTATTACACCAGACTGCGGAGCTTTTGGTACGGCAGACCCATACAGGCTTAGCGGCATACCAGCTATACCAACAATTTACGAATTTAGCTCACCAGCAAGTATTCCTACTGGTGCTACAAGTATGACAATAACAGTAAAGACAAGAAGCAATAACTAGTAATTAACCATTTAAATTATTAGTTATGAAAAAGTATTTTCTATTACTATTGCTATGCAGTAGTTTAAAAATATGGGCGCAGCCGCCCAACCCTTCACCCATATATCCTACTGCGCCAAGTGCAGCTGGTAACATTGTAAAGGCAGAATATTTTATAGATGCGGACCCTGGTTTTGGGAATGCAACTGATATTCCAATAAGTGCTGGAACCAATGTTAGTTTAAATAATATTACCATAAATTTTGCTGCCTTACCAGCATCTTATCATTACATATGTGTTCGCACAAAAGATACAGATGGCAAATGGAGTATAGGTGCTATAAAAGGGTTTGATAATATTGTTAATCCTGCGTATCCTTCTGCGCCACCTGCATTAGTCAATATTGTAAAAATGGAATATTTTATTGACAATGACCCAGGTTTTGGAAATGCAACTGACATTCCATTAACTGCTGCAACCGATGTTAATTTATCTAACATTACCATCAACTTTGCAGTACTTACACCTAGTTATCATTTCATACATATAAGAAGTAAAGATGCTAATGGTAAATGGAGTTTCACCCATTTAAAAGGGTTTGATAATTTACCAACAACTGCGTATCCATCAGCGCCACCTGCATTAGTTGATATTGTAAAAATGGAATATTTCTTTGACAACGATCCTGGCTTTGGAAATGCTACGGACATTCCATTAACTGCTGGTACGGATGTTAATTTGAGTAACATCACAATCAACTTTGCAGCACTTTCTGCTACATATCATTATCTGCATGTGCGCAGTAAAGATGCCAACGGTAAATGGAGTTTTACAAATTTTAAAGGCTTTGATAATTTGGCAACAACGGCATATCCTCCTGCGCCACCTGCTCTTGTTGATATTGTAAAAATGGAATATTTTATTGACAATGATCCAGGTTTTGGAAATGGAACAGATATTCCTTTAACCGCTGGCACCAATGTTAATTTGAGCTATATAAATATAAACTTTGCTGCTCTACCAGCATCATTTCATTATTTATATGTGCGTAGCAAAGATGCAAATGGCAAATGGAGTATTACCAATATAAAAGGTTTTGATAATTTTGGTACTACGCCTTATCCTACAGCACCTGCGCCAGCAGCGGATATTACAAGGGTAGAATATTTTGTAGACACAGATCCTGGGCTTGGAAATGCTACGCCGTTTTTTGTAACTACAGCAAGCAATTTAACACTTATAGATTCTATTGTACAAATACCAGCTGGCTTAACTGCTGGAACGCATAAAATTTAT
>JAYTGY010000153.1:0-2528 GCA_043733065.1 Ferruginibacter sp. | reverse complement strand
AATTGGGATAAAGCATTAACTGCGGGCTTTTACGAAGCCCCATCATTGCACACCGAAGGGTTTATACACAACAGTACTGCGGCACAAGTACAAGGCGTTTTAGAACGCTATTATGTAGGACAAACCAATTTGGTTTTATTGCATATTGAAGAAACAAAACTTATAGCCGAATTAAAATATGAATTGGCTCCATCAATAAATGAGGAGTTTCCGCATATTTTTGGTGTAATTAATTTAGATGCCATTGTAAAAACAGAAAGCTTATGATTACTTGGGATGATTTTGAAAAAATAGTTATTCGCATAGGCACCATTATAGAAGTAAGCGATTTTGAAAAAGCGAAAAAACCCGCTTATAAATTAAAAATAGATTTTGGTGCAGAAGGCATTAAAAACTCATCTGCACAAATAACCGTTCTATATTCCAAAGAAGAATTATTGGGCAAACAAATAATTGCAGTCGTCAATTTTCCGCCAAAACAAATTGCCAATTTTATAAGTGAGTGCCTTGTGCTTGGTGTGTATAATGAAGACAACAATGTGGTGCTTTTACAAGCGGAAAGGAATACGAAGAATGGAGCTAAAATTGGATGATTAATTAGATTATAGACAGAAGATTGTTAGACATAAGATTCACGTGAGGTATCTTTTGTCTAGTGTCTAAAATATAACATCTTGTGTCTGCTACTTCATACTCTCACTACCAAAAGAAAATGGCAATAACTGCGTTGCGCTTTCAATAATCATTACTTTTCCTTCCATACCAGATAAGATAAGGCGCATGGGTTGCTTAGTTCGCTCTTCATACTCTGCAAGGCTTTGGCGGCACATACCACAAGGAGATATTGGGCTATCGCTTGCGCCAACACGAGAGAGATTATTGTAACTTATAGCCATTGTTTTTATAGGCTCATCTGTTTGTAACATGCTTGCACTAGCAAGTAATACACGCTCTGCACATATACCTACAGGATAAGAAGCATTTTCTTGATTAGTACCAAAAACTTTTTGCCCGTTATTAAACAAAGCAGCTGCCCCTACTAAAAAATTACTGTAAGGCGCATATGCTTTTTGTGTTGTTTTTCTTGCTTCTTCTAGCAATGCTGCATCTTCTTTATTTAGTTGGCTTATATCATCAAATACTTCAAACCCAAAACTGTGTTGTTGTTTCATTTTTTAAATTGATAGTTAGTTTTATTAATGTAAAGACGATAAAAAATAAGTATACGCTTCTTTTCATTAAGATAAAAAATCCCCTCTGTTTTGTAAACAGAGAGGAATATTAAAATTGAAAGTAAGTAATTTTTATTAGATAGACTACTTTATACCATTAAATAATCTTTTCCAACGTGGGCCGCCTTCCCAGCTAAACCAAATAAGCGATGCTTTGCCCACAACATGGTCTTCGGGTACAAAGCCCCAATAGCGACTGTCTAGTGAATTGTGGCGATTATCTCCCATCATCCAATAATAATTCATTTTAAAAGTATATGAAGTAGCAGGTGCTCCATTTATAGTAATCTTCCCGTTTACATTTTCTAATTTATTGCCTTCATACACTTCTATACAACGTTGATAGCGGATAAGATTATCGGGTGTAAGTTCTATGGTGCTTCCTTTTTGTGGGATAGTTATTGGGCCATAGTTATCAGCTGACCAACGATGCATTGTATCTGAACCATAGTATGGAAAAAGACCATTATCTGGTTTCATAATAAAGGGCTCGAGTGGCGAAAACCCTGCCGGCAGTTTTAGTGTTGCTTTTTCTTCATTAGTCACATTAACCAACCATTGATTTGGCTTATCAGTTCTTTGCACATCTCCTTGGTCTATTCTAACATTAATTCCCATAGCCTTCAGCGATTCATTGTCGATAAATGTATTTTCTGGAGCTGTTAATGTATAAAAACGTTGCGATTGTGGAAACACTGGTTGTGACACTCCATTTATCATTACATTACCATTTACAACTTCTACTTTATCGCCACCAATGCCTACACAACGCTTAATAAAATTTTCTCTTTTATCTACAGGTCTTGTTATTATTTCATCGCTGTATTGTGCCAAAATTTTATCTCTACCTTCTTCACGTATGGCTTGGTAATATGTTTTTTGGCTACCAAATTCTTGTCGCCCTTCTACAATAGGATCATTTATCAATGTATCGTTTACCGGAAAATTAAACACCACTACATCGTTTCTTTTTACTGGAGTAGCAAACCATCTTGTGTATGGAATTTTAATAGCTTCCGAATAAGATTTTATTGGTACAAACGGCATGGTGTGGTGCACGAATGGCATGGCTATTGGCGTATTTGGAATACGAGGCCCATAACTAAATTTGCTTACAAACAAAAAGTCGTTTACCAACAACGTTTTTTCCATAGATGGTGTAGGAATGGTATATGCTTCAAATACAAATGTGCGTATGATGGTAGCGGCTACAACTGCAAAAGCAGCAGCATCTATCCATTCTCTTGCTGCAGATTTTTTATAATTGTCCACTACTTTTTTTCCTGCAAATCTTTC
>JAYTGY010000152.1:0-2059 GCA_043733065.1 Ferruginibacter sp. | reverse complement strand
AAAATGGGGTAATAGCAGATTGGAGAGAACCAAATGTAATTCGTGTTGCACCTGTGCCTTTGTACAATAGTTTTGAAGATGTGTATAGGTTTGGGGAGATAATGAAATCGTTTCTCGTTTAATCGTTTCTCGTTTGGCGTTTCTCGTTTAGGACTTTTTATTTTTTCTTTATTTTTAATACGTGAAAGATTCCATAGAAACTCTGAATTAAAAGAACGAGAAACGATTAACGAGAAACGAAAATTAAAATACTTGCGCAAAAAATAATTTACAAATGAATATGAAAACGAGAAACGAGAAACGAGAAACGGAAATAACAATAATTGGTGCAGGTTTAGTCGGTTCATTGCTTTCAATCTATTTAGTAAAAAGAGGGTACAAAGTAAAAATATACGAACGCCGTAGTGATATGCGCAAAGAAAAAATTGTTGCAGGTCGCTCTATAAATTTGGCATTGAGCGATAGAGGAATAAAAGCACTCGAAGAAATAGGCATAATGGAAGATGTAAAAAAAATTGCTATTCCTATGCACGGCCGCTTCATACACAATGCAGATGGAAGTCACGCCTATCAAGCATATGGAAACGAAGGACAATTTATAAATTCCGTATCGAGAGGAGAATTAAATAAAATGCTCGTGACTTTAGCAGAAGAAAATGGGGTAGAAATTTTCTTTAATGAAAAGTGTGAAAATATCGATTGGAAAGAAAATAAAATAATTTTCGAGAATACAACAAACCTTGAACTTTCAACTTTGAACTTTGAATTGCTCTTCGGAAGTGATGGAGCTTTCTCAGCAGCAAGACTTAATCATCAACTACAGTCAGATAGGTTTGAATATTCACAACATTATATAGAAGCAGGTTATAAAGAACTCACAATACCAGCAGGCGAAAATGGTACATTTCAAATAGAAAAAAATGCATTGCATATTTGGCCTAGAGGAAATTATATGCTCATTGCTTTGCCTAATATTGATGGCAGTTTTACTTGTACATTATTTTTTTCTTTCGAAGGAGAACCTTCTTTTGCTTCTCTTACAACAAAAGAAAAAGTAGGAGCATTTTTTCAAGAAAAATTTGCAGATATTGTTCCGCTAATACCAACATTGGAAGATGATTTTTTTAATAACCCTACAGCATCTTTGGTTACAGTAAAATGTTTCCCATGGGTAAGAGAAGATAAATTTGCATTAATTGGCGATGCTGCACATGCAATAGTACCTTTCTTTGGACAAGGTATGAACTGTGGGTTTGAAGATTGTTTGATTTTAAATTCTTTGATTGATAAACACAATGAAAATTGGAAAACCATTCTGCAAGAATACCAGCAACTACGAAAACCAGATGCAGATGCTATTGCAGAATTGGCATTGAATAATTTTATAGAAATGAGTGATAAGGCAGGAGATGCAAAATTTTTATTGCAGAAAAAAATAGAAACAAATTTCAGTAAAAAATATCCTGATAAATGGATTCCGGCATATTCTCAAGTAACCTTTAGCCCACACATAAGATATAGCGATGCATTAAAAAACAGTATTAAGCAAGAGGCAATTATGCAAGAAGTAATGAACATAAAAAATATTGAAGAAGTTTGGGAAAGCAATGTTGTAGAAGAAAAGATGCTAGTGTTATTGAGTTGATGAATAATGGTATACCGTTGAAGTGAGTGACACAACGATGATGCTATAAAAAACAAATGTTGACAAACAAAAAAACAATATGTACAAATTATCTCACTTTACAGAAAATGACACACAGCTTGTCATTGATTTTATGAAAGAAAATTCATTTGCAATGATTACTGGCTTTGGCTCAACATATCCTGTAGCTACGCAAATACCTTTAGAAGTGGAAGAAAAAGATGGTAAACTTTTTTTGAGTGGACACATCATGAAAAAGACTGACCACCATATTGCTTTTGAAGCAAACGAAAATGTATTGGTGGTTTTTACTGGTGCGTATTGTTATGTAAGTGCAAGTTGGTATGCTAACCCACAAAGCGCATCTACATGGAATTACATGGCCGTACATGCAAAAGGAAAAATAAAATTTAC